>JAHJRX010000045.1 GCA_018830565.1 bacterium
GAAGAGTTAGAAGGCAAAAGAGAGCCCAAAAGTCAATTTGAAAGGGCTTTAGAAGAATTGGGAGTAGAGGTAATTCACGCTAACTCTCCTCAGGCTAAAGGAAGAATAGAAAGACTATTTAAGACCTTCCAGGACAGACTCATTAAAGAGATGAGGTTAAAGAATATCAGCACCAAAGAAGAAGCAAATAAGTTCTTGGAAGAGTATTTACCTGAACACAACAAAAAATTCAGCAAACTCCCATTAAACATGGCTAACCTCCACAGAGAGATACCAAAAGGGATAAATCTTGACAATATACTCTCCATAAAGACAAAGAGGGTTCTAAAGAACGATTGGACAATCTCCTACGACAATCAGCTCTACCTGTCTGCCATAGCACAGGCAGGTCAGATTGAAGAAACTCCTTTCAACACCAGAATACCTGTCTGCGTGCGTTCACGCACAGGCAGGAAGTCTGTAGTGGTAGAAGAAAGAATATACAATACAATCCATCTTATCTATAATGATATTGAGCTTAGATACAAAAAGATAGAGAAAAGACCATTAAAACCAAAAGAAGAAAAAGAGCAATTAAAGATAAGAAAGGTGAATATTCTTCCATTGGATCACCCTTGGAGGAAGTTTAAAATAAACCCATATAAAAGATCATTTTTATCTAATACAAAATAGGACATTTCTATTTAACGGAAAATAGGACATTTTCATTTGTGGCTAACATTTTATAGACTTTTTCTTGATTTTCTTTCTAGATTGTGCTAGATTGTGGTATTAAGTTTAAATTATTGTAAACGTTCAGGGAGCAGTTTTATTAATTATAAGTCCATCAAGACAAGCCAGAGGAGTAATCGAGACACTACTTCCTGATTTTATTAGCTTTAGCTGACGGCTGAACGATTACAGGTTGTCGATCTAGAAAGAATCAATTTTTATAAGAATAAATTAAAAGTAGAGGAAAATTTATGGATAATTATCATAAAGAAAGAATTAGGCCAGCTAGAAAAGTTGGAGAATTAATTATTATACCGGAGAAAAAAATTTCGGTCTTAAAAAAAACTGAAGTTTTAGTAGTCGGAGGTGGAAGTGCGGGAATTGCTGCTGCTTTAGCTGCTGCTCGAAATGGGCTGGAAACTACCTTAATAGAAAGGTATGGATATCTGGGAGGCATGGCCAGTGGGGGGTTAGTTTTAAACATGGAAGGTTTTAGTGATGGAGAAAAACAAGTGATTAAAGGAGTAGCGGGAGAAATAGTCAAGAACTTAGAAAAGATAAGAGGTTTTAATAAATCAAGTAATAACTTTGATGGTATCTTTGATCCAGAGGACATTAAGGATGTTAGTTTAAGATTATTAATAGAGGCCAAAGTAAAAATTTTATTCCACGCTTATTTTGTGCAGGCTATTGTGAATAGAGATAAAGTGGAAGGAGTAGTTATTTTTACTAAACTAGGACCCAGAGCTATTTTATCCAAAGTAGTGATTGATGCTACGGGGGATGGAGATGTCTTAGCTTTTTCGGGGGCTTTTTTTGAAAGGGGACTCAAAGGAATTGGATTAAATTTTAGATTGGGAAATGTAGATATAAATTTAACTAATAAGTTTAAAGTAGAAGATCCTCAAAAATATGAAAGATTGAAGGAAGATTTAGTCAAAGAAGGTGGACTGGAAATGAGTTTTTATCCAACAATAAGGGAGGGAATAGTTTGGTGGAATAATATGTTAGATCCAGAAGATGGATTGGATGTAGAAGTATTGAGCAAGATGGAGATTTTACTTAGAGAGAAAATTAATATAACTTTAAATTTTATGAGAAAAAATTTCCCAGGCTTTAAAGAAACTTATTTGATAGATACTTCTTCTTTATTAGGAGTCAGAGAGACAAGAAGGTTAATAGGTGAGTATGTATTAACCGAGAAAGATATTTTTAAAGGAAAGAGATTTAGCGATGCAGTAGTTCATGGAGGTTACTTAGGAAAGACAGGGGTGGGTTATGATATACCTTATCGATGCTTACTGCCTAAAAATATTGAAGGGTTAATCGTAGCCGGAAGATGTATTTCTACCGATAAATATACTCAAGATGCCATTAGAATTATAGCTAACTGTTTTGCTACCGGAGAAGCTGCTGGTCACGCCGCCGCCCTCTCTATTAAAGAAAAGACTGCGCCTTTAACCTTAGATATAGAAAAACTACGAAGATTGCTAATAAAGAATAATGTCTATTTAGAATAAAAGTCCTATCTTGAATTTATAAACAGAGCCATTTTCAAATTAAGATTAATAATCTTTATGCTTTCTTAACTATCGCAGACTTTCTTTTTTATCCTTATTTGTTAGAGATGTCTTTAATAGCTAAAGTTAAGCATTATCGTTGTTTTTGGTCTTGAAAATGAGCTCCTTATCAATAACAAGATAGGACTTATTAGGCTCTCTATCAACTTCATTTTAACTATGACATAAAAATATTCTCTTTTCAAGAAGGGAAGATAAAATAATGAGCAGTTATTTCCAAAGAAAGACATTTTAATAAAGTTTTATGAAGAGGTTTGAAATATTTGAACATACAGCTGATATCGGGATTATGGCTTATGGAGTAGATCTAAAAGAGGTATTTATCAATGCTGCTTATGGTATGTTTAACTTAATTACAGACTTAAATAAAGTAAATAAGGAGATAAAAATTGACATTCAAGTAGGAGGAAGTGATGTAATAGAGCTTTTAGTTAATTGGCTTTCAGAGCTTTTGTATTATCATGCCGTAGAAGATATTTTCTTTAAGGAATTTAAGATTAAAAATCTTACCGAGAGAAGCATAGATGCCGTGGCTTATGGAGAAGGATACGATGAAACTCGTCATAAAATATTACGGGAAATTAAGATTGTTACTTATCATCAATTAGAAATTGAACGAGAGCATAAACGATGGAAAGCTCAAATAATATTTGATGTTTGAGGAAAAATTTATGAACAGAGATAGTTGGTTAGGTCCATTAGTTAAGATTGAATGGAAACGATGGAAAGCTCAAGTAATATTTTATGGTTTGAGAAGGAATTTATGAACAGAGATAGCTGGTTAGGTCCATTAGTTAAGATTGATCAGTATCGTTGGGAAATTCCTAAAAGCTTTAAAGAAGGAATGAGAGTGCCAGGATTAATTTACGCTAGTGAAAAGTTGCTTAGTCATATTAAAATGGATATGACACCAGAACAAGTAGCTAACGTTGCTACTTTACCGGGAATTGTAAATTATTCTTTGGCCATGCCTGATATTCATTGGGGCTATGGCTTGCCTATAGGCGGAGTAGCGGCTTTTGATATTGGAGCAGATGGAATTATTTCTCCAGGAGGAGTTGGTTCAGATATAAATTGTGGAGTAAGAATATTAACTACCCAGCTAAAATTAAAAGAAATAAAAGACCGATTAGAAGATTTAATCCAAAATTTATTTGAGGCTATTCCTTCGGGAATAGGTTCTAAAGGAAACATCAGACTTAACGAGAAAGAGTTAAAGGAAGTCTTAATTAAAGGTTCTAAATGGGCGGTAGAAAAAGGATATGGCGAAGAAGAAGATCTCTTACATACCGAAGAGAAAGGGGCATTATCAGGTGCTGATCCTAATAACATCAGCTCTCGGGCTTTGGAAAGAGGGTTTAAGCAATTAGGAACTCTAGGTTCAGGGAATCATTTTTTAGAGATTCAAGTAGTAGAAAAGATTTACGAAGAAGAGATCGCTTCTGTCTTTGGGTTAGAGAAAGACTATATAGTAATAATGATTCATTCTGGGTCTCGTGGGTTAGGCTACCAAGTATGTGAAGACTACCTTCGTTTTATGCAGAAAGTTTCAGAGAAGTATCAAATATCTCTTCCCGATCGTCAACTTTGTTGTGCTCCCTTTAATTCTCCAGAAGGCAAGAAATATTTCTCAGCTATGGCCGCAGCAGCTAATTATGCTTGGGTAAATCGTCAATGTATTATGCACTGGACAAGAGAAGTCTTTATGAAAACACTTTCTGCTTCGCCAAGGGACTTAAAGATGAAGCTTCTCTATGATGTAGCTCATAATATAGGGAAGATTGAAGAACATTTAGTTAGTGGAAAAAAGATATCTCTTTGTGTTCATCGAAAAGGGGCCACCAGGGCTTTTCCTGCCGGTCATAAGGATATTCCAGAAAGATACCAGAAGGTAGGTCAGCCAGTAATTGTACCAGGAGATATGGGAAGAGGTTCGTTTGTCTTGGTGGGCACAGACAAAGCAATGAAGGAAACTTTTGGCTCTGCTTGCCATGGCGCTGGAAGGCAGATGAGTCGTACCAAAGCTTTAAAGACTACTAAGGGAAGTAAAGTCATTGAGGATTTAAAAGAAAAGGGCATTATTGTTAAATCAGCTAATTACGGGACTATAGCCGAAGAGATGCCTGAAGCTTACAAAGATGTTTCTGAAGTTATAGATACCTTGCATTATGCCGGCATTTGTAAAAAGGTAGCTAAACTTCGACCTTTAGGAGTAATAAAAGGTTAAGTCAGAGGTAAAAGTAAATGTTAGATTTAAAATTTATGATCAATCATATGGAAAAAGTAAGTTTGGCGATGAAGAATAGAGGTATAGATTTTAAGATAGTAGAAGATCTTAAAGAGTTTGATGGGGAAAGAAGAAAATACATAGCTGAAGTAGAGGAGCTTAAGAGAAAGAGAAATATAGCTAATGAAGAGATAGGGGAAAGAAAGATTAAAAGGGAAGATGCCCAAGATCTGATTCTTCAAATTAAAGAGGTAAGTACTAAGATTAAAGAATTAGATAATAAACTAGCTCACTGTACGGAAAAGATTAATAACTTGTTGTATTTTATCCCCAATTTACCTCATGATAGTGTCCTGGTAGGAAAGGATGAAAAAGATAACTTAGAGGTCAAAAGATGGGGTAAGGCTTTAGAGCCTTCTTTTCCTGTAAAATCACATGATGAGTTAGGGGAAAGATTAGATATCATAGATTTTAAAAGAGCCGCTAAGATTACAGGAGCAAGATTCGCGCTTCTTAAAGGAGCAGGGGCTAAATTAGAACGAGCTTTGATTAATTTTATGTTAGACATTCACACTAAAAGGCATGGATATTTAGAAGTATTACCTCCTTTCATGGTAAATAGAAGCTCTATGACTGGCACCGGGCAACTTCCTAAGTTTGAGAAAGATCTATTTTATTGTCATGAGGTAGATTACTTCTTAATTCCTACGGCAGAAGTTCCTGTTACCAATATTCACCGGGATGAAATTTTAGAAGAAGACAATCTTCCTCTTTACTACACAGCTTGGACTCCTTGTTTTCGCTTAGAAGCTGGTTCTTATGGCAAGGATACTAAGGGCTTAATTAGGCAACATCAATTTAATAAAGTAGAATTAGTTAAATTTACCACTCCCGAAACTTCTTATCAAGAGTTAGAAAGACTTCTCTTAAATGCTGAGGTTATTTTACAAGAATTAGAGTTGCCTTATAGGGTGGTAACTCTTTGTAGCGGTGATTTAGGATTTGCGGCTGCTAAGACTTATGATATAGAGGTATGGGTTCCTTTTCAAAATAGTTTTCGAGAAATCTCTTCCTGTAGTAATTTTGAAGATTTCCAAGCCAGACGAGCAAATATTAAGTATCGTCGTCGTGAAGATAAAAAAGTAGAATATGTCCATACTTTAAATGGATCTGGTCTGGCGATTGGAAGAACCTTGGTAGCTATCTTGGAAAATTATCAACAAGAAGATGGAAGTATAATTATCCCAGAAAAATTAAGACCTTATCTGGATGGGCAGAAGGAAATAAGCCGAAGATAATAAGTAGTTATTAACGAAAACCAGACATAGGAAATAATACCGGGCAATAAAAGATGAACTTGTTTGGAGTTAAATTAATTTGCTCTAGGTTAAATTTTCATTAATAAGTGCTCTAAAAGATGGAGAACGAGACAATAAAATTACCAGATTTGGAATTAGTTAAAAAAAGTAAGCAAGGAAACTTTGAAGCTTTTACTGAATTAATAAAACGTTATGAAGCTAAAATATATTCATTAGCTTATAACTATATGCAGAATCGTGAAGATGCTGAAGATATCTTGCAAGAGACTTTTTTAAAAGTTTATGTTTCTCTGCCTAATTTTCGCGAAGAAGCTAAATTTGTTACTTGGCTTTATCGAATCTGTGTCAATACTTGCTACTCTAAGCTCCGAGAAAAAAAAGTAAAAGTGGTTTTATCTTTAGAAAGTTCTGGGGCAATAGAGGAAGAATTTCATCGAGAAATAATAGACTGGTCTAAAAACCCAGAAGCTTGTTTATTGGCTGAAGAAATGAAAGAAGTCTTAAATAAGGCGATTGAAAAACTACCCCGGGAGTATAAAGAAGTTTTTATCTTACGAGACATAGAAGAATTATCTAATAAAGAGGCAAGCGAGGTCTTGGGTGAGTCTATAGCTGCCATTAAGGCACGAGTTCATAGAGCTAGATTATTTGTTCGAGAAGAGATTGCTGCTTATTTTAAAAAAGATAGGGAATTAATTATCCCACCTAAGCAAATAACTTATAATTACTAGGTATGCTTTTAAGAAGAATGAAGAAAGTGAAATTTCAATTAGTAAAGATTTTAAGTTAGAAAAATTGTTTATTGATAATAATTTAAAGGAGAGTTATGAATTGTCAACAAATTTATAATTCATTATCAGACTTAATAGATAAGGAACTTCCTTTAGAAACTTACTTAGAAATTGAGGACCACCTTAATGTTTGTCCTTATTGTCATACCTTTTTAAATACCCTTAAAATGACCATTAAGCTATCGAGTAGAAAAAAATTTATAGTAATTCCCGAAGAGGTTCATTATCGGTTACTGGAGTTTTTGAAAAGGCACTTAAAGATTACTTAGTTATCATTATTAGTTATATTACCGATAACAAATGGTCATAGTTTCTTGTTGCCCGCAGCTTTGCTATTAGAAAACAAGTAAGTCAGACCTCTAATAAGTAAAGGAGAATAAAGAGAAAATGAAGAAATATTGTTTAGTTTTAATTAGCTTGGTAATCTTGTCTATCCTTAGTCGAGAAGGTAAAGGGATTCTTAAAGAAGAAATTAAAGAAGAAATTACCAATCAACCAGTAAAACTTTTAGAAAAAAGTGTTGTGGTTAAAGCTAAAAAATGGGGAAATGCTCCAAACTTTAAGTTACTTACGTTAAATAAAGAGGTTTTAACTTTATCAAATTTTGCGGGAAAGGTAATTATCTTGAATTTTTGGGCTACTTGGTGCGGTCCTTGTAAAGACGAAATTCTTGACTTTGTAGAATTATATAATAAGTACAAAGATAAGGGATTAACAATCATCGGGGTTAATCTTAACCAAACAAATGAAGATGAAGTTAAGCAAGTCATAGAAAGGATGAAGGTAAGCTATCCGGTGGTCATAGCTAATGCCAGAGTAATAAAAGATTATGGAGGAATCAGAGGGATCCCGGCTACTTTTGTGATTAACCAGAAAGGCGATCTTGTTAAAAAATTTATTGGCTATCGTTCTAAAGAAGTATTCGAGAATGAAGTCAAGAGATTAATTAAAGAAAGATGAAGGCAAGAGACATTTTACTTCATATCTGTTGTGGAGTATGTACTAGTTCGGTGGTGGAAAAGTTACGAGAAGAAAATTTCGAGCCCACGGGGTTTTTTTATAATCCCAATGTTTATCCAGAAGAAGAGTATAAAAGACGACTAGAAGCAGCTTTTAAAGTTTCTGAGATCCTTAAGTTTAAATTAATAGAAGGTCATTATGAAAAAGATAAGTGGGGAAAATTAGTCTTAGAATTTAAAGATCAAGAAGAAGTCGAAGGTGGAAAAAGATGCCAGCTATGTTTTCAAATAAGATTAAAGGAGTGTTATCAAAAGAGTAAAGAGTTAAATATTTCTTACTTTACTACTACTTTAAGCGCCAGTCCCCATAAAGATGCCTTGATGATTAACCACATAGGAAGAGGTATAGGTGGAGAAAGTTTTCTTGAGTCTAATTTCAAGAAAAAAGATGGCTTTAAAAAAGGGATAGAATTTTCAAAGAGATATAATCTTTATCGCCAAGACTATTGTGGATGTACTTATAGCCTTAGAAGATAGAAAGATAGATAGGACACAAGAGGAGAAAAGATGAAATCACTGACTGAATATCTTTGGTTTAATACTAAGACTAAGAGAGCCTATCTAAATATTACTTCTCAAGTAGAAGAATTAGTTGAAAGAAGTGGTATTAAAGAAGGGTTATGCTTGGTAAACGCTATGCATATTACGGCCAGTGTCTTTATAAATGATGATGAAAATGGACTTTTACAAGATTACGATGACTGGTTAGAAAAACTTGCTCCTTTTAAGCCCGTATCCCATTATCGGCATAATCGAACGGGAGAAGATAATGGCGATGCTCATTTAAAGCGGCAGGTGATGGGGAGAGAAGTAGTTATAGCCATAACTAAAGGAAGATTAGATTTTGGTCCTTGGGAACAAATCTTCTATGGAGAGTTTGATGGTCAAAGAAAAAAGAAAGTCTTGGTGAAGATAATAGGTGAATAAAGATAATAGGTGAATAAATTAAGGAGCAAGATGCCAGAATTACCTGAAGTAGAAACAATTGTTAGAAGCTTACAGAAGCAAATTATTAGTCAAAAGATCTTAAAGATAGAGGTAAATTTACCTAAGATTATCAAGAGCCATCAAGAAGAGTTTGTCTCCTTGACCGAAGGAGCTTCTATTCAAGATGTTAGTCGTCGAGGCAAGATTATCCTAATTAGTCTTTCTACTGGAGTAACTATTCTTATTCACCTCAAGTTGACGGGTCAATTAATCTATAGCTCGTCAAAAAAGCCAATAACCACACAGACTCACCTTATCTTTAATCTATCTAGCGGAGATCAACTTCGTTATCTTGACCTACGACAATTTGGATACTTTCTTTTAGAAAAGAGCGATCGATTATCCTTACTTAAGGAATTAGCTATTCTTGGACCTGAAGCTTTAGAAATTTCACTGGCTGACTTTAAAAAAGTATCTAAAAAAAGAGGTAGGATAAAGGTGCTCTTAATGAATCAATCAATTTTAGCTGGAATTGGTAATATGTATGCAGATGAAATCTTACATCAGGCTAAAATTCATCCTCTTTGCTTGGCTTGCGTTCTCAGCGAAGATCAAATAGAGAGACTTTATCAAGCGACCAGAGAGATTTTAACTAAGGCTATTGCTTATAAAGGTTCTAGTGTAGATACTTATATAAATACAAATGGAGAAGAAGGAAGCTATCAAAGGTTTCATCAAGTTTACCAACGAGAAGGAAAACAGTGTTTTTCTTGTAGTAGCAAAATAATTCGTCTCAAGATAAATAGTCGATCAAGTCATTTTTGTCCTAATTGCCAAAAGAGAGAACCAGAAAATTAAATGCTTGAATTTGTTGCCGGATGTTGGGTGTGTCTGTGAATAACTAACTTGTGTCAGATAAGGGGATAAATTTGTTTTAAATTGCAAATTTAGCATTTTAAATTTAAAATTTACAATTTGCAATGAATAATCCACTTTTTTATACCTTTTTTAGATGTCTCACTATAACTAAGCTATTGTCGGACACCACCGAATTTATTACAGGTGGTAGTTTTCAAAGAAGGTTACTTAACTTATGATAGGAGGAAAAAGATGATGAAAGAAAAAAGCCCTTTGGTCGAGTTGGCTATGGAAACAGTAAAAAATTATGTTTGCTTTAATAAGAAGATCGACCCCCCTCTTGATCTTTCCCCTGAAATGAAAGAAAAAGCAGGCGTCTTTGTTTCTATCAAGAAAAAAGGGGAACTTCGTGGTTGTATAGGAACTTTTCAACCTACAACATCTAACATAGTTTTGGAGATTATCAGTAATGCTATTTCTGCAGCCACTAAAGACCCAAGATTTAAACCTATTACCCCTGAAGAGTTAGAAGAATTAGAATTTTCGGTGGATGTTCTTGCTCCTCCTGAACGAATAAAAAGTAAAGAGGAGTTAGATCCAAAGAAATATGGGATTATTGTTCAAAAAGGTTTTAAGCGAGGATTATTACTTCCAGATATAGAAGGAGTAGATACGGTTGACTATCAAATAAGCATTGCTAAGTCCAAAGCAGGCATAAGAGGAGATGAGGAAGTTCAGCTATATCGTTTTGAGGTGAAAAGATATAAATAAAGAAGAAGATAGATGATGAAAGAAGCTCTTTTTTATGAAGTAGTTGATAATAAAATCAGGTGTTTGCTATGCCCTCATCGTTGTTTAATCAAGGAAGATAAAAAGGGTATCTGTGGAAGAAGAATCAATAAAGAAGGAAAACTATATTCTATTATCTACGAAGAATGTTCTTCCCTGGCGATGGATCCTATTGAAAAGAAACCATTATATCACTTTTATCCAGGAAGCAGGATCTTATCTTTAGGGACCACGGGTTGTAATTTTAAGTGCCCATTTTGCCAAAATTGGCATATTTCTCAAGGAGAAGCACCTACTAATAAGATAGATAGTCTTCAAATAATAAGTCTGGCTAAAGAAGAAGGCTCCATTGGCCTTGCTTATACTTATTCTGAGCCTTTAATCTGGTATGAATTTGTCTTAGAGACAGCAGAGCAAGCCCAAAAAGAAGGATTAAAGAATGTTTTGGTTACTAACGGGTATATTAACAGAAAACCCCTTTTAAGACTTCTACCTTATCTCGATGCTTTAAGTATTGATTTAAAGGCCTTTAAGGATTCTTTTTATAAGAAGTATTGTGGTGGCAGCTTAACCCCTGTCTTAAAGACTATAGAAACTTCTAAAAGATCTGCTCTTGTTGAACTTACTACCTTGATAATTCCAGGATTAAATGATAGCCAGGAAGAAATAAAAGCTTTGGTTCAGTGGGTCTCTTCCCAAGTAGGAAGAGACACTCCTCTTCATTTTTCTAAATATTATCCTCAATACAAAATGGATATTCCCCCTACATCTGTCGAGACTTTAAAAAAGGCTCGAAGTATAGCTTTAGAGAAGTTAGACTATGTCTATATTGGCAACATTATGGATATTGAATCTAATACAACTTATTGTCCTGCTTGTAAAAAAGTAATTATTAAGAGATCGGGGTATAGGATCTTAGAAAAAAAGATTAGCCATAGAAGGTGTACCTATTGTGGATTTGAGATAAATGTGGTGGAATAAAAGATTAATCTTATCTTTAATGTTCTCTCTTTTTTGTCTTAGCAATTGTGGAGAGAAATTATTTTCTAAAAAGTTTCTCTCTATCGGTACGGTAGTCGAGATTAAGGTGGTAGAAAAAGATAAAGAAAAGGCTTGGAAAGCCATAGCTGCCGCTTGTAAAGAGATAAAACGACTTTCTGCCTTAATGAACAATTACGACGAAAAGAGCGAGATTTCTTTAATTAATCAAAATAAAGGTCAAGGAATAAAAGTTTCAGAAGAAATTTTAGAAGTAGTCTCCCAAGCGATAGAATTTAGCAAATTAACCCACGGTGCTTTTGATATCACTATTTCTCCTGTTTTTAAATGTTGGAGCTTTAACAAAGAAAATCCCAAACTTCCTTTGATGGAGAAAATCTTAGAAGCCAAGAAGAAAGTAGGATCTCAAAATATCAAGATAGATCTTAAAAAAAAGGAGATCATTTTAGAAAAAGGAACAAGTTTAGATTTAGGAGGAATTGCTAAAGGTTATATTGTCAAGAAAGCTTGTGATAAATTAAGAGAGATGGGCATAACCAAAGGCTTAATAAATGCCGGAGGAAATATTCAAGTTATTGGAAGCAACATTAGAATGCCCTGGAAAGTAGGTATTCAAGATCCAAGAAACAAGAATAAGATTAAGAAAATAATAAAGATAACCGATAAAGGAGTAGCTACTTCTGGGGACTATGAGAAGTACTTTATCTTAAATGGTCAGCGATATCACCATATCTTAGATCCTGAGACAGGATATCCAGCTAAGGAATGTATAAGCGTAACCATCATTGCTAAAGATGCTTTTTTAGCCGATATTTTATCCACCGGGATATTTGTTTTAGGCCCGGACAAAGGTTTAGCCTTAGTAAAAAAATTAAATGACATAGAATGTTACCTCATTACTTCTAAAAAAGAGTATGCTTCCTTTAGATTTAATGATTACTTGAGATAAAAATACAACTTTGGACCAGCAAAATGTTAATAAAAAAAATTTTAATGATTATCTTGTTATCCTTGATCATTAATAATTGTGATTCTATTAGAGATAACTTAGTCTTTAGTGTCATTAAAATGAAAAGTCCTGCTCAAAAAGCAAAAGAAAACTATCTTAAGAAAGCTAATGATTGTATAAGATATAAAGAATATCAAAAGGCCGAACATTACCTAAAAAAAACTTTAGAAATTAACCCTCAAGACCCTACGATTTATCAAAGGTTAGGAATGTTATATGAGCTAACGGGAAATGACGAAAAATCGATCTTATACTATTTAAAAGCTATTAAACTTGATCCTGGATTAAAAAAGTGGGAAGAAAGCCAATAAAGAAGAAAAAATAAAATGCCTAAGAAGATATTTTGCATAGGATTATTCTTGTTATTTATTTCTAGTTGTCTGGCTTTGCCTAAAAGAGAAAGCTTACCAGTAACAAAAGAGACTAAGGAAGAAAAAAAGGATGATTTAAAGGAAGTAATTGCCAAAGAAGAAAAAATCAAGGAAGTAGAGTTACCACCTTTAACCTTTAAAGACGAATCTACTGAAAAAGAGGCAAAAGAGAAAGTAAAAGAAGAAACTCCTACGGCTAAGGAAGAGACAAAAACCATCGTAGAAAAATTGCCAGAAGTTAAAAAAGAAGAAAAGATTGAGGAGAAAAAAGAAGAAAAGCCAATTCCAGAAGAGTTAAAAAAGGAGAAGATAGAAAAAAAGCCTCTCCAAGAGAAAGGTCTTCTCAAAAAAGAAGAAAAAATTTTACCTCAAAAAGCTCAAAAAGAACCTTCTTCCGAAGCACTAAAAATGATTGGAAGCGTCCCTGAAACTATTATTCCTCCGGAACAGTTAGATCGTTATAAATTTGCTAAAGATTTATATAAAAGAAATTTATATCCAGCTGCGGCTAAAGAAATGCAGAAATTCCTTACTGATTTCCCCCAGACAAAGATAAGAGATGCCATCTCTTTCTTTATCGGTGAATGTTACTTTGCTAATAAAGAATATGATGCTGCCATCACAGAATTTAACAAGATCATTAAAAATTTTTCTGAAAGCGAATTTTTAGATAAGTGTCAACTAATGGTGGCTGAAACTTATAAAGAAAAAAAGGATATCGATAACTCTTTATTGGAATACTTGCGATTAATTAACTTATATTCCAAGAGTCCGTACTGTCTTGAGGCTCAATTAGAAGTGGGTAATGCCTATCGAGAAAAGAAAGATTATAAGCAAGCCTTAGTTGAGTATGATAAGGTACTGGAGAAAGACCGTAAAAGCAAAGAATCTTCTACGGCCTTATACTACATAGCTGAGATTTATGATTATGCGTATGAAGCAAGGGATTATATCAAAGCTTTATCAGCTTATAAGAAGATTGTTGAGCATTATCCTAAGAGTGAATGGACCGAAAAAGCTAAGAAGAGAATAAAATACTTAGAAGAGAATTATTTTTAAAGAGAAGTATTTTTAATTAAATTTATACATAACTAAACCCGTCAGAAGCTTAGGATAGAAATAGGTAGATTTTTGCGGCATCAGTCCTCCTAAATTACTAATCTTCTCTACTTCTGCTATCTTAGTGGGGGTTAAAAAAAGACCTAATTGATATCTTCCTTCCTTAATTAATTTTACTGCTTCTTCCATACTTCGAGTATAACCTATCTTATGTTCAACTTCTTCTTCTTTGATGTGTAAAATATTTTGGATAAAGATATGTTGCAACACGGAAACAGCTAAATGATTTAAAGCCCAAGGTTGATCTTGGGGAGATAATTTATCAATTAGTTGGGGGTCTTTTAAGGTCAGTAAGTAAAATTTATCTTCTCCAAATAGACCAAAAATATAATTACTATTCTCCTTTTCCCTTAATCTTTGAGATAAAGCCAGAAGAGAAAAACAATCTTCTAAATGGAAGTATTCTTTGATCTTATCTTTTAAGGAATTAAGTTCTAAATTGCTTGAAATTAAGCGGTGGGTGGGTAAGATGGTCAATCCTTCATTTAAGATATTAGTAAAGTACATCATAATAAAGTTTTCTGGACTATCGGGAGAGATTTGGTTAATTAATTGTCTTTGGTAGTTTAAAGCCGTTTGATAACGGTGATGGCCATCAGCAATAAAGATCTTTTTATCTTTCATTGCCTTTTGGATATTTTCCATTGTCTCTTGATCGCTTATTTTCCATACTTTATGCCTGATGCAATCTTCAAAGATTAAGTCGATGAAAGGTGGTTTTTTTTCGATAAAATCGTTAATTATTTTTGGTATTTCTTGATGATAGTCTTGGTATAAAGAAAAGACCGGACTAAGGTGAGCCCGGCAATGGGATAGTAAATTAAGGCGATCTTCTATCGGCTTATGATGAGTTTTTTCATGAGGTAGTATTCTTTGAGAAGAGAAATCTTCTAATCTTAGCAAACCTATAAATCCAGCCAGTATCTTGGGAATATTATCAATATTATAAATTTTTTGGTAAGCATAAAAAGAAGGTCTTTGATCTAAAGTCAGGTATCCTTCTTCAAGCCAGTTATTAAGGTAATTAGAGGCTCGGGTGTACTTATTATACTCTGGGGTATCGTTAGGCAAATCTAAACCTTTGTCTAGATGGGCAATATTACAGGGATGTGATTTAATATATCTTTCTTGGTCTTGTTTAGAAATAACATCATAAGGAGGAGCCATAACTTGAGAAAAATTAGAAATCTTTTCCGAATTATATAAAATTCCCTTAAATGGTTTTACCTCGATCATAACAACGAACTCCTTCAGTTTTTTATTATTTAGCTTATTTTTTTGAGTATTTTTGAATATAAATTTTGAGTAATTTTAAGTATAAGTAAGATATAATAAGTAGCCATTTATGTCAAATATTAATTTATATCTTCTATTTGTTCAACTGAACGCTTACTTAATAAGGAGATAAACAATGATTAAAGGATTTTTCGAAAAACTACATAGGATAAACTATTTAAGGGGCTGATATGACTTTATTAAATCTTTGATTACCTTTAAAGTTTCAAAATTAGAAGAGATAGTTAAATCTTTATTTCTGCCCCAAAAGTCAGAGATTGTGAATTAAAGAAGGTAAACCACAAGCTTATTCTTTAAATTTATTAAAATAAAATAGATCTAACAAAACACAAAAGTCACTTCCTTCTTTATCTTTTAAATTAAATTGATAAGCACCTTTATAATTGCCATAACCTACCGCTAAGCCAATGTTCCAATGTTTAGCTAAAATATACCTCAAACCAAGTAGTAAACCATCATTTAATTCTGTGGTAAATTTAAGATTCTTAGTTAAGTTATAATCTACTCCTCCAAATAACCAATAAGGAACTACTTTAAGCCCAAGATGAATATTAAAAGTATCAATATTTTGAGTAAATACCCCATACAAGAGAGGAGCAAAAGACCGGCTGGGACCCAGAGCATAATTTGCAAAAAGACCTATTCCCACAGCTGGCGTCCAACCTAAGATATTTTGTCTGGGAATTTGCCATTTAAGGCCAGGAATGATTAATTCTATATTATTTCCCATACCTATTTCTGCATGAGGAAATCCAAGTCGATAATCGTTTTCATCTAAAACAAAGGCAGTCGGGATAGAAAACAACCAAGAAGGCTTTGAGGCAATCGGAATAATTTCTTCTTGATAAGCTTTCTCTCTTTCTCTTAGAGAAGATTTCTTAGGAGATTTTTCTTGATAAGACTTTTCTGGAGATGGCTTAGGAAGAGGTTTTTTTCCTGGAACTTCTTTTAATTCCTTTTCTGGGTCGTAATATTCTCGGTAACGGATATCTTCTTTTACTGGTTTTTGGTCAAATTCTACTTCTTCTTCCCCATAATCTTTTAAGAAATTCCTTTGGTAGTCTTCTTCAGAAGGATAATCTTTTTCGGGCTTGTACTCTTTAAATTCATATTCTTCTTTTTTTTTGCTTTTAGGTTCTACGCCCTTTTCTTCTGAAGGAGTCTCTTTTTTCGATGGTTTCTCTTTGATGAGATCATAGTATTCAGTTTCCCAATCTTGAGGGTATTCTTCCTCAGGTGATTCAGTTTTAAATGGCTTTTTTGGACTTTCTAAATCAAGATCCTCATCTTCATAGAGTTGAAATCCTCTTTCTCTTAAATCTTTGGTATCGAACGATGGATCATTTAATTCATATTCTTCAAGATCTTGAGCCAGTACAAATAAAGGAGTATAAATAATAAAGAGAAAGATGGTTATAGAAATCATTTTTTTTAACATAATTTCTCCCAAAAAATTTATTTTTAAAGACTAGAAAAATTATATCAGAAATAAAATTTTATGCCAACAAAAATAACAAAAATGCGTGATTGCCTCTTCAAGGCTTGGTTCTTTTAATCTCTTTTGAGCAGTTAGCCAAACAATTATTAATCTATTTGAGGCAATGAGTTAATCATTATAAACCGGACATAGGAAATAATACCGAGCAATAAAAGATAAACTCATTGGCACTTAAATTAATTTGCTCTAAGTCAAATTTTCATTAATAGGTGCTATAATTTGAATTAGTAAGTTATCTCATTCCCAAGAATCTTAAGTAATCTTATCTTTCAATATCGATAACATTTTCTTTAATCGATGAAGATAGGTATGTTCTTCCAAGACCTTTTTATGAAAAGCTTCAGCAATCTTCCTTCTTTCTTCTGGGTGGTAAAGAAAATAAATTATCTTTTCTCTTAACTCATTATTATTTTTATAAAAGATAACTTCTGTATCTTTGGAGAATAAATTAACTAAGTCTTCTCGATAATCGCTTAACATAAACCCACCACAACCACCTATATCAAATACTCGCATATTAATAGCTGTCCGAAGTTGAGAAACCGTAATATTTAAGTTTATCTCAGAGGCATTGTATAGTCTTGGTAATTCACTTCTATTGTGGATATAGCCACCATACTTTACACCTTCTTGTTTAACTTCTAACCATCCTTTATCTCCATAAACTTTTACTCCGAGGTCAGCAATAGCTCTGATTGTATTTTTACGGTATTTTCGCATGCTTATGCAATCAATAATTTCTAAATGATTAGAAACTCTTTCTTTTAAATATTCCTTATACTCAAGAGAAATATCCTTAATTACTCCTTCTTGCTCTTGAATATCTATTAATAGATCTAAGATAGATAGAGTAGGGTCTTGGCTTAATGTCTTTATTAACTTATCTACTACTTTTTTTGAAAACATTTCGTTAAAAAGGGCTCTGTGTTTTTTGTACATTTTAGTAGCATAAGGGTCAGCCAGCATTCCGGCAAAACTTATTCCACCTGCATATCTTTCTTTGTCTTCTTTACTTAATTCCATCCTTTTAAAAATCTTTGGGTTAGTGGCCAAAGGAAGGTAGTAAACATGCTCATATCCCATATCGTTAAGTTCTTTAATATATGTTTTATCCCACATAAATATAAAGAAAAGTGGATCTGGCTTAAAGATAGTAGAGATCGAAACAGGAGCATCTGCAAACCAGGAAACATAAGGGATTTTAAATCTTTTTATTACTTCTAAGATAAACTTTAAACCAACACAAGTAACGGTAAAAATAAAATTAGGCTTTATTTCCTCTATGGCTTTTTCTGCAATTAAAGCGATGTTTTTCTCATTTAAGAGATTTTTTTCTCTATCGAGGACAAACTTGTTTAAATCAATCACATATACTTCTTGATCTAATTCTGATAAAGCAGCTAAAGAATCTTCTAAAATATATCTTGTTCCACTTAAACGAAAGTCCATAAAAGAGATGATCTTTAATCTTTTTTTAAGAGTCGTTATTTGGTGGTAAGCTGATTCTAAAATCATCTTTTCTAATTTGAGGTAATAATCAGGAAAGGCTCTTTGGCAACCTTCGGTAGAAATTACTTTCGTATTTCCTATGCTTCCTATCAAGTTAAAAGATTCTTCAATTTCAAGGCCGGCCAAAAGTCTTACTTTTGTCGAAGTAAGAAGATCTTTGTAATCGAAGAGATAAAGGGAATGGTAGAATAATTCTACCTCTTTCTCGATGACCACTATTTCTTGAAAAGGCTTGACTCTTTTCATTAATTCAAAGAGTACATAGCCAAAACCTAACCCTAATAAGATAATCTTTTGACAAGTTTCAAATTCTATCCTGGAGAATGTTTTTTCTGCTTCCCGAGATGGATTAATAGGACTATGTATCCAGATAAGTGCTTCTTTTTCATCAGGGTATTGACCAGTAATTTGAAGATTCTTGGCTGGTTTTATAATAGCCAGGGGAGTAGCTTTATTAAGCTTTTCTATCTTTTGGAATAAAACCGGTTCCTTTTCTTTAAGGAGAATGAGGTTTTTTTCTAAGTATTGAGAAGCTTCCATCTTAAGACCTGAAGTCTAATGATATAATAATAGTATAATTAAATAATATTATAATTAAAGATACTATAGTAATTATTAACAAAAATTAGACATAGGAAATAATGCCGAGCAATAAAAGATAAACTCATTGGCACTTAAATTAATTGGCTCTAAGTTAAATTTTAACTAATGAGTATTATATCACAAAAATTTTATAAATAAGTAGAATTGCTGTGCAATTTTCATATTTAGCTTGACAAATTCTAAAAAAACTTGCTTATTTAAAAATAATTTAGTATACTTTATAAAAGTAAAAGTTTTTGAAAGGAAACTTTAAGCTACCATGAAAAACATAAAAAAGATAATATTAATAGAACCTAAATCTCCTGACCGTCATATCTTTGGACAAGCTTGTATGCCTCGCTTAGGACTTCCTATTTTAGGTACGATCTTAAAAGAAAAAGGGCATGAAGTGAGAATTTATTGTCAGGATATCAAGAAGATAAATTATAGCGATGT
This sequence comes from bacterium, assembly GCA_018830565.1. NCBI lineage: Bacteria > bacterium. Next base: position 19,061 of record JAHJRX010000045.1, read on the forward strand.
TTTCTCAGCAGACTTAGTAGGAATTTCTACTACTACCTCTACTGCTCCTGAAGGCTACTTAATTGCTGATAAGATAAAAGCACATCATAGTAAAATTCCTGTTGTTATAGGAGGTGCTCATGCTACCTTTCTTCCAGAAGAAGCTCTAAGTCATTGTGACTATGTGATTAGAGGAGAAGGAGAGTATGTCTTTCCAGAACTTATCGAAGCCTTGGAAAACCATTGCACGGTAAGAAATATTAAAGGTTTATCTTACACAGAAGGAACAGTCCCCGTCCATAATCCAGGTTATCCTAAACCTGTTTCCTTGGACCATCTTCCCATTCCTGATTTTTCTTTAGTTCTAGAAAGAGAAAAGATGACCGTTACTCCTATTTCTACTTCTCGTGGCTGTCCTTTCCATTGTAGTTTTTGTTCAGTAACTCCAATGTTTGGAAAAAAGTATCGCTTTCGAAACACTGATTTAGTTATAGAAGAGATAAAAAGAGATAAAAAAAAGAGGATCTTTTTTTACGATGATAACTTTACGGCAAACAAAACACGGAGCAAAGTACTTTTAGAAAAGATGTTAGAAAATAATTTACGTCCTGAGTGGATGGCTCAAGCACGAGTTGATGTTGCAAAAGATAAAGATTTGTTAAAACTTATGCAAAAGACCAATTGTTTTATAGTCCAAATTGGGTTTGAGTCCATTAATCCCCTCACTTTAAAATCATATAATAAAGGGCAAACAGTAGAAGAAATAGAAGAAAGCATTATGATTTTACACCAATACAAGATTAAAATACATGGTATGTTCATGTTTGGCTCAGATGATGACGAGATAGAGACTCTTAAACAAACAGTTAAATTTGCTAAAAGACTTAAGCTTGATACAATTCAATTTTTAACTTTAGTTCCTTTTTGTGGAACTAAAGTTTATTCTGATTTAGATGCCGCCGGGAGGATCTTTACTAAAAATTGGGTACTCTATGATGGTCATCATGTGGTATTTGAACCAAAAAAAATGAGTCCTTTTGAACTTCAAATAGAAACTTTTAAAGCCATGAAAAAATTCTATTCTTTATGGCGTTGTTTAAAATCATTTTGGAAGGGTAAGTCCTTTACTGCTATGGCCAGATATTGGGGAAATAGAACCTTAAAGAAATGGGGAAAGGACCATAAGCCGCTCTTTGACCAGCTAAAACTCTTTAGCCGCAAGCTTAAGATTAATCGAAAAGTTTAACTTTGAGGTGGGGAGTCGTCTAGGGGTAGGACACAAGACTCTGGATCTTGCTGCGAGGGTTCGAATCCTTCCTCCCCAGCCAAAAAAGGCGCTATCGTCTAGAGGCCTAGGACAGGTGGTTCTCAGCCATCAGACCGGGGTTCGAATCCCCGTAGCGCTACCAATAAACTACTTCTCTTTTAATTTCTTCATTATCTTTTCTACTTTATTTTTTTGGGATAAAGTGTAATCTAAAGATCTTTGAACAGTTTCCCTATATTCTTTAGGTGAATTTCGAAGTAGGTAAGTTAAATCAACGATACTCTTGAACAAACATTTTTCTAATAGAGATAATATCTCTTTCCTTTCTCCTTTAGCCTCTATTTTATTATTGTAAATATTTATACTTAAAGCTAAGCAATTCTGATAAGCTTTTACTAATTCTCCAAGATAAGCATAGTTATAATCTCCAGACATATTTACTGCTTCTTGTAACCTCTTATAAGCTATATTAATGAAAAACCTGACCTTTTCTGTATTTAAAGATAAATTAGTAGCTTGAATTATTTCATTAGTAAATTTTTCAATGTACTCAGGCTGATCAGGAGTAAAATTAATCAAAGAAGCTTTTCCTTTTAAAGGCATAAAAAAGAAGAATAAAAAAAATAGGTATAAAATCAAATCTAAAATTCTCATCTCTCCACTAAGTCCTTTCTAAAATACCAAAATAATAATTACCACTATATATACTAAATATACTAAAAAACTGTCTCTTCCAAGGAAATTTAATCACCTGTTTAAAAGTCTATCTTTTTAATCTCACAAGTTCAATAAGCAAAAACGGGAGTAAGGGGGAGTTTTGGCCGAATATCTTATAGGATAGCCTTATTAAACGTTATTAATACAAGATGAGGAATCATTAAATCATTAATTTTTCTTTACATTTTATCATTTTAATTTTATACTACTTATTAATAGTAATTCTAATTATGAAAATTTCTTTTTATTCTATCTGAATTTACTAATAAGAGGTGGGTTTAGATAACTAAGTTAAAGACTGTAGACTTAGCTAACCGCTGAGTGCTTACTATAATCTAACTACTATAACTTAAGGATAAAGATGGCTGAAGAGAATAAGATTATCAAGATTGTACTTATTGTTTTAACTACCTTAATGTTGGGAGAAGCTTTATATCTTTTAGCACTGCTAAAAGGAGAGTCTTTTCAGAAGAAAAATATTGCTATCATTGACATCAAGGGTCCCATTTTAGATTCAGAAGAAGTTTTAGAGCAAATAAATGAATATAAGGATAACCCTACCATTGCTTCTATTGTTTTGCGGATCGACAGCCCTGGTGGTTATACCGGAGCAACCCAAGAAATATATCAAGAAATTAAGGAAGCTCGTGAGGAAGGTAAGATTTTTGTAACCTCCTTTGCCAATATTGGTGCTTCAGGTGCTTATTATATCGCTGCGGCCACTAACTATATTTTAGCTAACCCTGGAACTTTAACTGGTAGCATTGGAGTAATAATGGAAGTTCATAATTTTAGAGAGCTACTAAATAAGCTTGGCTTAAAAGCAGAAATAATTAAGAGTGGTAAGTATAAAGATATAGGTTCTCCTTTGAGAGATATGACTTCCCATGAAAAAGAGTTAATTCAACAGCTGACTGATGATGTTCATTGTCAATTTATAGAAGCAGTTTCAAAAGGAAGAAAGATCAAAAAAGAGAAACTTATTAATATTGCTGACGGTCGCATCCTTACAGGACTTCAAGCTTATAAAGCAGGACTTGTTGACCAATTAGGAAATTTAAATGAAGCTATTAAAGTAGCGGCAAGGTTAGCTAATATTGAAAAAAAACCCACTATCATCAGAAAAAAAGCCAAGTTTTCTCAAGCTTTTGAAGAGTTATTTAATAAGCTTTTCTTAGATAAGATTACCTCTTTTAAATATAGAGCAAGGTATTAGCGAGATGGAAGATTACCAAGACATAGATAATTTGAGAAAGATAGAAAAAGCAAGATATCAAGTCAAACAAGAAATGTTCTTATCTCATAAAAGTTCCTTGTTAGCTGTCTTATTTTCTATGCTTATTCCAGGTGGAGGCCAAATATATGCTCATGCCTTTATCAAAGGATTCTTGTGGCTTTCCTTCTTTTTAGTCCTTACTTCCTTAAACTTTGGTATTAAGAAGATAATCTTACCCATTGCTTCCCCTCTAAACATATTTATTTCATTAATTAATATCTTTTTATGGCTTTTTATTCTTTATGATGCTCATAGGAGTGTAAAATTATATAATCTAGGTAAGGCTTCTTTTTTAACTCGTCAAATGATCATCTTCTTAATTATCTTTGAAATTATTATTCTCCTAATATTAAGCATGATTGGTAGATTAGTATAAAAAAGCTTAATAATAAATCCTTGCCCTAAGAGGTAAAAAGATGCCACTTTATGAATATGCTTGTCAAGATTGTAAAAATAAATTCGAGATGTTAGTTTTTGGAAAACCAAAGACCCAATTAAGGTGTCCTAAGTGCAACTCAAGTGAAGTAGAAAAATTATTTTCTTTATTTGGTATTAATAAAGGTTCTCTTGATTCTAATTCTACTTCAAGTTCTACTTCAAACTATTCCTCTTCATGTCATAGCTGTAGTACGCATCACTGTGGTAGTTGTAGTTAAGGCAGTTATTAACCAAAAAACTTAAATCAAATAAATAAATTTGATTTAAATAAAGGAAAAAGGAAATGACTATGAATTATTATGAAGTTATCCCTATTTTAATTAGCACAGTAGCTATAATTTGTGCCTCAATCTTAGTAGTCATAAGCTATCTAAGGACTAAAAAATTCAAGAAAACAAGAGAAGAAGATGGGAAGACCATTCTTTCTTTAATAAAAGAAAAAGATGGTATTAAAGATAGTATTATAGATAAATTAGATTCACTTAAAAAAGAAGAAGTGACCCAACAAACTTTGCTTTTAGAGATGGTTGAAAAGTATTATAAAAAGAGCGATGAAGAAAAAAAAGAAGACTTAATGAACTGGCTTAATTATAAAGCCTCTACCTGGCAAAAACAAATTGAGAGTCAAGTTTTAAGTAGAATGGATAAACTTCAATCTGAGATTACAGAATTAAGTAAAAGGTTGTTTAAAATAGAAATAAGACTAGAAAAAGAAAAAAAATGAGAAAGCAGATTTTTTTTTTAATCTTGCTCTTGATGTTAATCTTCCTCTTTCAAGTTCCCTCCCTTTTAGCTACAGGTGCAATAGGTTATCTCCAAAAAGCTAATGAGTATTTAAAAGAGAAAAAATACTCCTTAGCTATTAATAAATATAAGACTGCTCTAAAGATAAATCCTTATTACAAAGAAGCTTACTATCAATTAGCTTTAGCTTATTTTGGAAAGAATAATTTAACAAAAGCAGAGGAAAATTTTAAAGAAGCTATTAAATTAGATCAATACTACTTTGACGCTCATAATGATTTAGGTCTTTTGTATGAAGAGCAAGGAAAATTAGAAGAAGCTTTAAAGAAATATGACCAAGCTAAAGAGATCGCTCCAGGTAATCCTAAGGTGTACTACAACTTAGGAAGTTTATATCATAAAAAAAATGATCTAAAGAAAGCAATCGTAAATTACATAAAAGTATTAAAGATAGATCCACAACATGCCTTGTCTTACTTAAATTTAGGATCTCTCTTCTTAATTGAAGGAAAATACTACGATCCTGATAAAGCTATGGCTTACTACCAAAAGGCCCTTCTTTGCGACCCCGCTAATTCCTTAATAAACATTAATATTGCTTCTATTTATTACAAGCAAGGTTTAATTGATAAGGCTATTAAAGAGTATCAAAAAGCTATAGAAAAATCCCCTCAAGATGTTTATTCTCTCGCTGCTTTAGCTGCTATTTACATGGAAAAGCAAAATTATAATTTAGCTTTATTTCTTTATAAAAAGATTGCAGAAATAGAACCAGAAAATTTTATTTCTTGGTATAATTTAGGTTTTATTTATGAAGTAGAAAAAAAGTATCCTCAAGCTTTGGATTACTATAAAATAGCTTTACAAGTTAATCCTTATGATGAATTAGCCCTTTATCACTTAGAAAATATCATTTTAAAGAACGAAGATATTTCCTCTCCTTTGCGAAGTGAGTATGCCCAAAGACATCTTAATTTAGGACAATATTACTTAAAAAAACAACAAGTAGCCTTAGCTAAGTATGAGTTTAAGAGATCTATAAAACTTTATCCTCAAAATCCTGTCAATAGATTTGCTTACTGTAAGCTTTTGAAATACAAAGGTTGTTTCCCAGAAGCCATAGAAGAGATAAAGAAAGTTATTGAATTAGATCCTAATAATATTAAAGCTAAAGATAACTTAGAAAAACTTTTTTATTTAAGATCTCGACTTCTTTCAGAAAAAGAAAAGATAGATTTACTTCTTACTCCTTCATCAGGAACCACTATTTTAATCATTAGTTTTAAACCTAAAAAGATTTTCCATCAGGATATTGACCATTATTTAACTTATTTAGCTACTACCCTTTTGAAGGAATTTCCTCAAATAGAGATTCTCGATAGAGATAAATTAAATGAGTTCTTAAAAAACCAGAAATTTAAAGAAGTTAAGGATATTGAAGATATTTCAAAAGTAGGGCAAGCCTTAAAAGCTCAAGTAGTCTTATGGGGTGAAGCAACTGAAGAAATAGATGAAATAAAGGTAAGCATTAACTTGGTAGATGTTGAAAATTTAACCAGTATCTCAAGAATAGACCTAACTAACAAGGGAAATAATAGACTTTTGGAAATGGCTAATCAAATTCAAGGATATATTTTAAAGAATACGCCTCTTTCGGGTAATATCATTAAGGTTAAGTTAGCTAAAAATCAAGTAATCATTAATTTAGGTAATCGCCATAAAGTAAAAGAAAATGATGTCTTTGAAGTATGGGAAGAAGGAGGAAAATATTTAGATCCTAGCACTGGAAGAACTAAAAGATTTAAAGAAAGAATTATTGGTAAAATAAAAGTAGCCAAAGCAGAAAATAATATTTCCTTAGCTACTTCTATTACCTTTGAACTCATTGACAAGCTGAAGACTAATAAAGTTACTTTAATTAGATAAGTAAATAAGCTATTTTTTTAAAACCTCAACTAATCTTCCTTCCTTTTACTCTTCTTGTTGATCTTACCTTTAATAAATCCACCTATTCAAGTATTTTAAAACTTATGTCGATATAAATGTTGGAGATAATAAAAAATAGCAAAAGGAGTCATAGTATGGATAATAAAAATGATATTTTATGGGCTTATGTTTTTGAACTCTATAATGTAACTTCTTATGAAGAATTAAAAAAAGAACTTAAAAAAAGATATGCCATAATTCTATAAAATTGTCATTATATTATATACTCTCATATCAACGGAGTACCATCTTTCCTTCCTGGAATAAGGTACTCCTTTCTATTTATTGTTAGTTATTATTAGTTGCTATTTAATTAGAGCTATCTTATCTATCTTTCTTCCTTTCTCTGTTTTAACTACATAAATATATATCCCGCTAGCTACTAAATATCCATGTTCATTCTTGCCATCCCAAATAGCTCTGGTAAAAGATAATTCCTCTGGACTATCTAGTGTTCTAATTAACTCCCCACTGATGGTATATAATTTTATGGTCATTGCTTCTTGGGGTAAGTTGATAAAAGTAACTTGCTTATCTTTCAAAGGATGAAAAGGATTAGGGAAGACACTAATTAGTGAAAGGTCGTTTGTTTTAACATTTTCTAAAATAATATAATAAGTATGAACTTGATTAGGATAAGCTTTGATCTCTCTTCTCCTTGGATCTAAATCTTGCTTTCCTCTGATAAGATGAAAGGTCTGGTCTCTTTCTTCTAAATAAAATATCTTTAGATCTGATAATTTAGTCTCAGGAATACAATTTTTTATTTCCTTTTGATAAGGTAATGTTAAGTTAAGAGACATAGAATCAGGATCATACTTGACCTCATTTAAGTTAAATAAGCAAGCGGTGTCATGGAGCATACTTTTATAACTAAGATCTTGAAAATTTTTTATTTTTTCAATAACTTCATCTAAGATTTTATCTTCACTCTCAACCTTTATTCCCTCTATTCTTTTTATTTCTTGAGAAGTCTTTTTATTCACCATTACCATCAAAGGAATATTCTTGGTAGTAAAGGTCCATTCATAACCTTTAGCTAAAGTTACACCTTCTTGACTCTTAATATTTTTTTTAATTACTACTCGATACTTATTAGCATAGGCTAAATTAACTATTGGTTTGATCAACGCTTCTTTACTCTTCTCCAAATAGGCTACAGTTACTTCTAAGGGCGTTTCTTTGTTTTCTATTTCTCCATATAAAATAAAGTTTTGCTTATTAACACCCTCTTGATCTAAATTAAAGTTAAACTTTACACCTATGTCGCAATTTAGCGAAACATCTTCTTCTTCTTGATCGGGGTAAAACATAAGAGGCATTATCCCCTCTTTAGTCTCAAAGACCCAACTTCTGCTTAGGTAAATATCTCCATCTTTTATAACTACCGAAGCTCGATAATTAGTAGCACCGGTAAGTTTTTCCTCGGGAATAAATATTACCTTCTTTTCTTGGTTGTTAGACAAAGTTCTCCCTTTAAGGTATTGATGATCTCTTTGTAAAGTAAAGATAACTTTGCTTTGAGAGCTAATCTCTTCATTTAAAAAAACTTCTAAGTGGTCTTCAAGGTCTATTTTTTCTCTTTCTTGGGGTGTTATTTGGGAAATTTTAAGAAGTTTAGTGGTAAACTTCCAGACTTCATCTTTTTCTATGCCTATCTCTTTGCTTAAAAAGACTTCATAATTTTTTCCGAGCTTTAAAGTACCGGGAGAAGGAGTAAAAGTAATTCTTTGAAGCTCTTTTTCAATAATCCCAGATAGAAGGCTCTGGTTATCTATGGATCTTACAAAAAATCTCTCTTGATTAACATCTTGGGTAATATTTTTATCAAACTCTATCACTACCTTACTACCTAAAGAAAGATTATCTTCATCTGGCTTAGGAGAGCGATAACTAATTTTAGGACAATTATTATTACTTTCTTTGGTAGTAAAGGTCCAAGTATATTCCCACCCGATTGATTTTCCATAAATATTCTTTATATCTTTATTTAATGTTACTTTAAAAGTGGTTTTATAAGTTAATAATTTCGAAGGAATAAAACTTAATTTCTTTTTACTGGAATCATATTCTACTTTTCCTTCTATATCCCCCCCAGGAAGAGGCCAGGCAGGCCAGGCATAAAGAATAATACTTTGGTTATTAATAGTCGAGCTATCTAGATCAGTATTAAAAATTACATAAATTTCAGTAGTAGGGTCGATCTTATCTCCCTCGGGATATCTTTTTTCTACTATTAAGTCTTTCGTAACCAAAGGCGTAGATGAAGTAGTAAAACTAAAAGATGTCCAATTAACATCTTTATCTATAAGAGTCAAATAATAAAGAGTATTTGTCTCTAAGTTATTGGGAGAGATTATCTTGACCTTATTTTGAGAGGTATCAAAAGAGCATTTCCAGCCACGGTCTTCTAAAACTGGATAATTAGTTTGTTTATTTTTCCACCCCTTAAGAGAAAAGGAAGCAATGATATTTTTAGCTTCTGTTTTTTCTATCCTCAAGACAGGGTCCTCCGCTGCCCCCCAAAGAACTTCTTCTTTAAGATAAAGTTCCAGAGGAGCAGTAGGGGAAATTCCATCTTTTCCTGATAATTCACAAACTATCTTAGGATAACTCATAGTTTGGAAGCGATGTTCTTTGTTTAATGAGTTTCCTTGAAGGTCTTTAACTTTTGAAGATAAGATTACTTGATAATCTCTCTTATAAAATAAGCTCTTTTCTGGAAAAAGATTGACCAATCTCTTTTCTTGGTAATAATTAAAGACCGTCGGTAGTTCTTCTTGATCTAATAATAACTTAATATTCTCAGAACTTAAGCTTAGCTCATCTATGGCGACATTATTAAATTTTACTTGGATAAAATCAAGAGGGTGGGTTTTATTTAACGAGGAAGGAAAGATCTCGACTTGGTTAGACAAAGGTTCTTCCTCGCTTAGTAATTTAAAACTATAACTATATTCTTCTAATTTATTTCCCGCTAAACTTTCTAGATCTTTAATTTCTACCTGATAATTAGTTTCATAAGAAAGAGATGTTGAAGCAGTAAAGGTAATGGCCTTTTGTTTAAGCTCAAAACTTCCAGAAACTTCTGAAGAGTTGTCCTTGTTTATCAGCTTAAAAGAACTAATCTTTCTTATTCCTACATTAAACACTACCCCTGTCTTCCCTTTGGCATCATTTATAGGAAAAACTCTTACGACTTTAATAGGCGTAACTTCACCTTTAATTTCAAAAAGAGTAACACTATTTGGGTTAAGGTAAAAGCTGATATTATAACTATTATGGTTAAACTCTACATCTTCATCTTGGTAAATAAGAGGTCCTTTAAAGATCTTAAGCTCTTGTTCTTGATTTAATAAACCTGGAGATGAAGTGTCAGTTTCGTAGTATCTTCCATTGCTATTTTCCTTGTCTATCAAATAACGAGTTACAGTAACCTTGTCAAAATTTAGATTTTCTAAACTTAAATTTATTAACTCTTTCTCTTTGCCTCGATGCCAAATAATAATCTTTATATTTTCTCCATTTTTACTTTTAGTGGCTATTCCTCCAGTTATATCTTGTTCCAAAGATCCTGCTAAATTTATCTTATCTGATTCTAACATCTTATATAATTTAAAAACATTAAAGACTGGCTTGGTATATTCTGGATTAGGATAAAACATTCCCAAGCTCCAGACAGAAGCGCTATAATTTTCTCTTATTTGAGAAAAACAAGCCAAGGAAACACCATTTTCTATCATGGTTGAGATTGCTGCGGCAGCATAAGAAGCTCCGAGGGGAGACCTATTAACCATTCTCCCAGATGAAGTTCCTGAGACGGAAGCATTCCATTCGCTAATTATTAATTCCTTTTCACTTCCCACTATCTCTTTGATCTTTATTATTTCCTCCCTAAGTTTTTTTAAATTGAATTTTTCTCCAGAAAGATTGCCATAATGATGCCAAGAAACAAAATCTACTCTTAAATTTTCTTCTAAGAGTTTCTTGATAATATGAGTAGTGCAACCAGCTAAACCAAAACCTCCAATCTTGACCTTAAAACTACCTTCCTTTTCTGTTTCTTCTATCCCTTGCAAAGAGTATCGATATAATTTTAGTAAATTATCTAAGCTTTCTCCTGGCTGGGCTTTTCCTTTCCAGAAGTTATAAGATTTATTTTCTGGTTCATTCCATACTTCCCAATACTTAATCTGATAACCTTTTTCTTTATTATATCTCTGGACGGTCATCTTGACTAATTTCTGCCAGTCTTCATAAGACTTAGGAGGAGAGCTAATTCCTGCCCCTTGGTCACTTTGAAGAACTAAAGGCATATAACTTAAGCACATTAAAGGCTGAGCCCCTATATCGATAATACTTTTTACATATTGATCCAATCTTTCCCAGTTACATTTTACTTCATAATTTTGATAATAGACATCTACATATTTGTCATAAAGATGATCAATTCTAATAAATTTAGTGCCTAATTCATCTTTTAATCTATTTAAGACCGGTTCTAAAAATTCTGGGTCTGGGGATTCAAAGCCTTGATTTAATCCTTGATTCAAATGATAAAATTCTTGGCTTGTTCCTTGGGCATCCACAGACAAAGAAGTGTAACTATAAAGGGGGCTGCTTAAAGAGATCAGCCCTATTAACCAAATAAAGATATTTACTAGCTGATACTTCTTAGCTTGGTTCTTCATTTATCTCTTGATTCTTTCTTTAAATAATCTAAAAGGTTAGCCATATCATCGGGCATTTCAGCGTAAAATTCTATCTCTTTCTTGGTTCTTGGATGGAGTAGTTTTAGATATTTAGCATGAAGAGCTTGTCTATTAATAAAAGGCAATGGACAAGAGAACCTGTCTTTTGGTCCATAAACTTTGTCTTTGACCAGGGGATGCTTAATATAGCTTAAGTGAACTCTAATTTGATGAGTTCGACCGGTCTTTAATTCTACTTCTAAAAAAGAAAATTGAAATTTAGGGAGGAAAAAACGGTCTAATACTTTAAAAGTAGTTTCAGCCTCTTTATAGTTTCTACCCATGACAGACATCTTTAAGCCTTCTTGAGGATGCCTTCCAATAGGCAGATCTATTCTTCCTAATTCTTCTTTCACCTTTCCATAAACAATAGCCTGATACTTTTTTTGTAGCCTTCTTTCTTGAATTTGGTGAAAAAGGGAGAGATAACTTGAGTCATTTTTAGCTACCACTAATAGTCCAGAGGTATCCTTATCGAGCCGATGAACGATGCCAGGTCGCAGTGGCGCTCCGAGGTTAGATAATTTTTGGCTATGAAAAAGGAGAGCATTAACTAAGGTCTTGTTTAAGATATTAGGGGTAGGGTGCGTAATCATTCCAGCTTCTTTATTAACAACGATAATATCTTGATCTTCAAAGACTATATTTAAAGGAAGATCTTCCGCTTCTATACTTAAGCTCTTTCTTTCTGGAATCTCAATAAAAATATGATCTTTTTCTTTGACTTGATAACTTGATTTTACGGGGAGATCATTTACTTTTACATAACCATCTTTAATCATTCCTTGCAGAGAAGAACGAGAGATGGAAGAAGGAAGATAAGGAAGGAAAAAAATATCTAGTCTTTGATTAGCTTCTTCTGGAAGGACAATTAAATTCATTTAACATTACATGGCCTTACTTTTTCATCTCTTGAAGAGTCTTTCTTAAGATCTATAAAAGCAATTAAGCTAGAGAAAGTTACTGCCCCAACTAAGACTAAAGGGCGGTCTTTTTCTTTCACGGAAAAGACCTTTCCTTGGCTAGCGATACTCTCTATCCCACTAATTAATAAATAACTAAAGATCAGGGTAAAAGGCAAAGAAGCATTAAATAATATTTCAAATCGCCGAATCTTAGATTCTTTCACTTCTTCTTTTTCTTGAGCCCATACTTGGTTAGAAAAGATTAAGATTAAGATAAGAGTAACTATCGTTAAGTTCTTTTTTAACTTGACCATTTTTCTAAATTAAAGTCTTAGATCTATTTTTAAGCATCAACCAGAAAAAGAGGCTGCAAATGAAGAGTAATATTCCAAGACTTTGGGCCATAGTGAGAGAAAAAATAAAAGCCAGGTTATCTCCTCTAAAAAACTCTAAAATAAATCTTACTGTAGAATATGAGATAAAATACCAAATAAATACTTCACCTTCAAATAGTTTATGCTTCAGCTTCCAATTTAAAAAAATAAAGACAACTAAGAGAGCCAAGAATGAATATAATTGAGTAGGATGTAAGACTTTATGGCCGTAATGACTACAAGCTAAGCTATCCACAGGAAATCTTACTCCCCAAGGCAGGGAAGTAGGCTTTCCATAGCAACACCCAGCCATAAAACAGCCTATTCTGGTCATACTTTCGCCCAAAGCAAGACAAGGAGCTAATAAATCTGTAATTTTTCCCAAAGGTAGTCTTCTTTTCTTAATAAAGATGACACTGGCTAAGCTGCCTAAAAGTAAACCTCCATAGAATATTAAACCTCCTTTGTTAAGTAAAATAATCTCTAAAGGCTCATTTAAGTAATATTGATAATTATCTAAGACATACAAAAGCCTTGCTCCAATGATACCGGCAATTAGGCCAGACAAGCTTAAGTCTATCAAGTCCTTAACTTTTATCCCCTCATCGACTGCTTTTCTTTTTAGATAAAATAAGGATATGAGAAAAGCAATTGATAGGAATAATCCGTAAGAATAAATTTTTATAAAACCAACAGAAAGTAAGACTGGATGCATTTTCTCCTCTGTTCTTAATTAAAAATCTCTAAAAACTTTTATTTTTCTGAAAAAAGATGGTTGCCTTTTTCTTTCTCTTCTTTATAAAGAAAAAAGCAAAGAAGGAACATCCCTAAGCAAATGGCCATATCAGCCAGATTAAAGACCGGCCACCTGATACTTTTCCAACCTAAATCTAAGAAATCTATCACTCCTTTAAATAAAAAACGATCGATAATATTACCTGTTGTTCCGCCGATAATTAATCCAAAGATAACATCTATAAAGATTTGACCGACTCTTTTTTTTATCTTTTGATAAATAAAGACGATCATTCCTGCTAAGGCAAGATTTAAATAGATAAGGATATCTTTAAGACTTGTTAATAAGCTAAAAGCAATTCCTTGATTTTGGATATGACAAATAGATAAGACATCTTTAATCAGCCATATTCCTTCACCTAATTGAAAGGCACATCTGATCAGATACTTACTTGTTTGATCCAAAAATAAGACTACCAAGAAGACTGAGTAAAAAGCCAAAGATCTTTTATCTTTTAAAGTTACCTCCAAAGTAAAGCTCATCTCCTCCTATCTTTTGGGCTATTCTTTTCTTTACATTTTAAACAAAATTTAGCATAAGGAATAGCTTCTAACCGATTAAGTGGAATTTCTTGGCTACAATCTTCACATATTCCATAAGAACCATCTTCCATCTTATGAAGAACCTCGTTAACTTCTGCTAATAGATGAGAGACTGAACTTAATAGTTGAATATTTTTTTCTTGCTCAGAGCTATCAGCAGCAATTTCAGCGATATGCTGAGAATACCCGGAGAGGTTCCCAGAAACATTTCGCAAGGAATTACGTAAATTTTCTTTTTCCATGCTTTGAACCTCTTTGACATACTCAGCTCTTAATTTCAAGAGTTTTTCCTTAAAGATTTCACGCTGTCTTTCTTCCATCTTCCTCTCCTTTCTTTGGTAAATTTAAGATAAACTTAACTTTTTACTACCTTAACACACCTTTGACAAAGATCTGGTAATTCTAAGCTCTTTCCCACTGATTCTTGATAATTCCAACATCGTTGGCATTTCTTTTCCTTTACCTTTTCTACTTTTATCTTTATCTTTTCTTCCAAAGAATCTTTTAACTCTACCTTGGAGACAATAAATAAGCTCTTTAATTCTTCTTGGTATTTTTCTAACAATTTCTTATTGGTCAAAGATAAATTAATGGTTACTCTTGTTTCTAAGGAGTTTCCTATCACTCCTTTTTTTCTAATCTCTTCTATCTCTTTTAAGACTTCATCTCTCAATAAAAGTAGTTCTTCGTATTCTTTTTCTAATTCCTCATCTATGAACTCTTCTTTTGCTTTAGGCCAAGAAGCCAAGTGAACACTTTCTTTCTTTTTTTTACCATTAGGTAAATAACTCCATATTTCTTCGGCAGTAAAGCTTATGACTGGAGCTACTAATTTAACCAAAACTATTAACACCTTATAAATACAGGTTTGGGCAGATCTCCTATCTAATGAATCTTTAGGGTAAGTATAAAGTCGATCTTTGATAATGTCTAAATAAAGAGAACTTAAAGTAACAACACAAAAATTATTCAACAAATGGTAGAAGTTATAAAACTCAAACTCTTCAAAAGAAGAAGTAGTCTTATTAATCAAGACTTGAAGCTTGGAAAGAAGCCAACGATCTATGCTTAGTAATTCTTGATAAGGCAAGCTATCTTTATCAGGATCAAAATCATAAATATTTCCTAAAATAAACCGACCGGTATTTCTAATTTTTCGATAAGCTTCAGCCATTCTTTCTATAATTTCTTTTCCTATGTTTACATCATTTCGATAATCAATAGAACATACCCAAAGCCTTAAAATATCAGCTCCATATTTAGAAATAATTTCCAGGGGAGAGATCACATTCCCCATCGATTTGCTCATGGCTTTGCCTGAAGAATCAAGCATAAAACCATGAGTAAGGACCGTCTTATAAGGAGGCTTTCCATGGATGCTCATAGCTACTAACATAGATGATTGAAACCAACCTCGATGTTGGTCGCTTCCTTCTAAGTACAAATCAGCTGGCCAATAAAGCTCTTTTCTTTGACGTAAAACAGCTTCATGGCTTACTCCTGACTCAAACCAAACATCTATAATATCACTTTCTTGGCTAAGCTTATTTCCTCCGCATTGAGGACATCTTTCTTGGCTTGACAGAAAATAACTAGCTTCTTTTTTAAACCAAGCCTCTATTCCTTCTTCTTGGATAACATCTCTGACTTTATAGATTATTTCAGGTAGTAAAAGATAACCTCCACATTCTTGACAATGAAATGCCGGAATGGGCACTCCCCAAGATCTTTGACGAGAAATACACCACTCATCTCGATTAGCTACCATTCCATAAAATCTGTTCTTACCCCAGTCAGGAATCCAATTTACTTCTTCTATGGCTTGCAAAGTTCTTTCTTTTAAATTATTTACCTCCATACTGATAAACCATTGCTTAGTAGCTCTAGAGATTACAGGATTCTTACATCGCCAACAATGGGGATAAGAATGAGTAATTTCGCCACGCCATAAAAGATAAGCTAAGTCTTTTAACTTTTTACAAACCTTTTCATTAGCCTTAAATACTTCCAATCCCTCAAATTCTAAAGCTTCCTTAGTAAATTTACCTTTTTCATCTACCGGACAGATAATAGGCAGTTTGTAATTAATTCCTGTTTCGTAATCTTCCAATCCATGACCAGGAGCAATATGAACACAACCGCTACCTTCTTCTAAAGAAACATAGTCAGCTAAGACTAAGGTTGATTTTCTTTCTATGAAAGGATGGTCACAAGATAAATTTTCTAACTCTCTTCCTTTGTTTTTTTGGAGAATCTGATAGTCGTTTATCTTCAAAATGCTGATCATTTTGGAGAGCATATTTTCTGCAAAAAGGTAAGCTTCTTCTTTTTCATCTCTCTTTACCAAGACGGTAATATAATTAGCCTCGGGGTGAAGAGCAATAGCTACATTAGCAATCAATGTCCAGGGAGTGGTAGTCCAAATAACTACATAGAGAAGCGAGTTAATGTCCTTAAATATTTCACCTTTTTCTTTCAGAAGAAACTTTACAAAGAGAGAAGGAGAATTTCGTTCCTTATACTCTACCTCCGCTTCTGCTAAAGCTGTTTGGCAGTCAGAGCACCAGTAGACAGGCTTGAGTCCCTTGTAAACATGTCCTCTTTCCACGATCTTGCCAAATACATCTATCACCGTAGCACAATAATCATGATCGAGGGTTAAATACGGATTATTCCAATCTCCTAAAACTCCTAACCTTTTAAACTGTTCTTTTTGAATCTCTATATATTTTTCAGCATACTCTTGGCATTCCAGTCTTATTCTTTCTGAAGTTAAGCCTTCTTCATTAGCCAATCGTTGCGCAACTTTATACTCAATGGGGAGGCCATGGCAATCCCATCCAGGAATGTATGGTGCATCGTGGCCAGTCATCGACTTGTATTTGACAATAATATCTTTTAGGATCTTATTTAAAGCATGTCCCATATGAATATCTCCATTAGCATAAGGAGGGCCATCATGAAGAACATACCTTGGTTTATCTTTAGAATTTTCCCGTAATTTTTGGTAAAGCCTTATCTCTTCCCAAAACTTTTCTATTTCTAGTTCTTTAAGGGGAAGATTAGCTTTCATTTTAAAGTCTGTTTTAGGTAAATTTAATGTTTCTTGGTAATTCATCTAGTTTTTTGGTGATTTTGGATAGATTTTATATAATTTATCAATTAATCTTATAAATTAATCTTATAATTTGGTAATCTTAAAAATTTCTCCACGATACTCAGCTTTTCTTCTGTCAAATTACTAATTTCTATTATCTTTTTAGAAAAATGTTGACCCTTAATAATTTTAAAAGAAGACTTGGAGATCCCAAGTTGTTTAGATAAATAATCAATCAAAGTTTTATTAGCCCTTCCTTCAATAGCTGGAGAAACTATCTTAATCTTTAAATAATTATCAAGATAGTCTAAAATCTTATTTTCTGAAGCATTAGGCTGTATCTTAATCTTAATTTGTAACTTCAAACTTAAATCTTATTACTAATACTAATTAAGGTTCCCACAATGAAATTTTTTAAAAATTCTAAAAGAAAAAAGGCAATAATGGGCGAAAAATCAATCATTCCAAACTGCAAAGGAACCAATCTTTTAATTAGATTTAAGATAGGGTCAGTAAGTTTATAGATAATTTGAACAACTTGATGAAAAGGATCTGGTGCTATCCAGGAACTAATAATTCTAGCTACCAATAAAAAATAGAAAAGGTTAAAGGCTATATTTAAAATTATCGCTAAGTTTCTAAAAAGATTAGCTAAGTTAAACATCATGATTTTTATTTTTAAAAAAAGTCAAATAAGATAGCTCTTTGATAGTGCTACGGAACTATCTTCCGTAAAACTTCGCCCTTATGATGCTCAGGAACGTTCGGACTTGCTCGCATTTTTTTGTGCTGCCGTTCCCACGAAAGGAAAATTAGTTTTCCCCTTTGTTGCAATCCTTACAACAAGAATTTTTTCAAATTCTTAGACAATAAATTAATTTTCCGCTGATAACTCGGAAGCCCTTTGGGCGGCTTTCTTGACAGCTTTAATAATAGCAGAACGAAATCCTGACTCCTCTAAAGTGTTCAAAGCCGCAATCGTTGTTCCTCCAGGAGAAGTTACTTTCTCTTTAAGAAGCACTGGATGTTCACCGGTCTTTAAGATAGTCAAGACTGCTCCTTTTATAGTTTCAGTAACAAGTTTAAGAGATATTTCTCGAGATATCCCTAATTCTACGCCTGCATCTACTAAAGCTTCAATAAAAGTAAAGACATAGGCAGGGCCACTTCCAGATAAAGCCGTAATCGCATTCATTAAGCTTTCTTCTGCTTTGACTACTTCTCCTACCGTCTTAAAGATCGTGAAAGCTGCTTTTTCTTCTTCCTCCTGAACATATTTACCTAAGGAAATAGCTGAAATACCTTTTCTAATTAAGACCGGCATATTAGGCATCGCCCTAATGACGCTAACCTTCTTATTAAATCGATCTTCAATATCAGTAGTATTAATTCCAGCCACCACAGAAATTATACTCTGGGTAGTATTAACCTCATTCTTTATTTCATCTATCACTTGATTTAATACCACCGGCTTTACAGAAAGGATAATAACATCAGTCTCCCTAATCGCTTCCTTGTTATTACTAAAAACATTTACTTTGTATTTATCAACAAGATAATCTAATCTTTCTTTCTTGACATCGCTTACTGAAATCTCCTCTGGAGAGAGAAGCTTTGCTTCAATGACACCTCTGGCAATAGCTTCAGCTATATTTCCTCCCCCTAAAAATGATACTTTTAAATTCATTTTGCCAATAACCCTTTACTTTTAATAAAAGCTACGTCTATGAATTTTTTAAGTTCCTATTCAATTAAATATTGCATTTCCAACGCGAATCATATTAGCTCCTTCTTGTAGAGCAATTTCATAATCATTGCTCATGCCCATAGAAAGATACTTTAACTTTAGGCCTTTGATGTTTAGTTTAGAGATTTTAGTTTGTAAATTTCTTAATCTTTTAAAACAATCTCTTAATCTATCTTCTTCAGAAACAAAAGGAGCAATTGTCATTAACCCTTTAATTGAAAGATTAAACATGGAGGCTAATCTTTCAATTAAGTTTAAAACTTCTTCTTCAAAAAAACCATACTTATTTTTTTCTTTAGAAGTATTTACTTGAAGCAAGATGTCTTGAACTTTATTAATCTTTTCCGCTTCCTTATTTATTTCATAAGCTAAAGAGTAACTATCTACAGATTGGATTAAATCAAACAATCTCACGACTGTTTTTACTTTATTAGTTTGAAGATGTCCTATCAGATGATACTTAACCTTATCTTTTTGAAGAAATGAAAATTTTCTCTCTGCTTCTTGAACCTTGCTTTCTCCTATATTTTTTATGTTTTGTTTAATAACCTCTTCTACTTTATCTACTTCTACCAGCTTAGTAACTACAACAATAACTACTCTTCTATTTGGACAAATATGGACAATCCTCTTTTTTAGATAACTTAAATTCCTTTTAATACTCTCCATTTTATTCTTGTTAAACATACCTATTTTTAAGATAATTTGCAACA
Organism: bacterium; assembly: GCA_018830565.1. Lineage (NCBI taxonomy): Bacteria > bacterium. The sequence goes on from JAHJRX010000045.1 coordinate 38,393, forward strand.
AAAAAGTTAGTTTTTGGGTGATCGGTTAGTTATCAGGGGATTTAACTAAAGGCTTGACAAAAAAACAATTTAAAGTATGATAGTCTCTATTATTTAATAAGGAGAGAAATAAATGCAGACCCAGTCAGAAAGAGCTAAAAATGGAGAAGTTACTAAGGAGATGAAGGATGTAGCGGAAAGAGAAGGTGTTTCTTGGGAATACATAAGAGACATGATAGCCAAAGGCAAAGTGGTTATTCCAGCTAATGTCAATCGGGAGTGTAATCCGGTAGGCATTGGCAAAGGATTAAAGACTAAGGTTAATGCCAGTATAGGCACCTCCCCTGATATTATAAACTTAGAAATGGAGATAGATAAAGCAAAGATTGCGGAAAAATATCAAGCTGATACTTTGATGGAACTTTCCACAGGAGGAGATTTAGACTTAATAAGAAGAACTATCTTAAAAGCAATCTCTTTGCCAGTAGGAAATGTTCCTCTTTATCAAGCCGCTATAGAGACTATTCAAGAATTTGGTTCGGTGGTTAAGATGAAACCAGATTTTTTATTTGAAGTAATAGAAAAACAAGCCCGTGATGGCATTGGTTTCATGGCTATTCATTGTGGTATTAATTTAATCACCTTAGAACGTCTGAAGAAGCAAAATTATCGTTATGGTGGGTTAGTGAGTCGAGGAGGAGCTTTTATGACAGCTTGGATGCTTCATAACAAAGAAGAGAATCCCTTATATGCTCAATTTGGTCGCTTATTAGAGATTTTGAAAAGATACGACACGGTTCTTAGCTTGGGTAATGGCATGCGTGCTGGGGCTATTCATGATTCTTCCGATAGAGCTCAAGTGCAAGAATTAATCCTTAATTGCGAGTTAGCTGATGAAGCTAAAAAAGCAGGAGTTCAAGTAATCGTGGAAGGACCAGGTCATATTCCCATTGATGAAATAGAAACCAATGTGATTATTCAGAAAAGAATGAGTGGAGAGGCTCCTTTTTATATGTTAGGTCCCTTAACCACCGATGTTGCCCCTGGTTATGATCATATTTCTGCGGCGGTAGGCGCGGCTCTTTCTTCAGCCTATGGAGCTGATTTCATTTGTTATGTAACACCGCCAGAACATGTTGCTCTTCCCTTTCCTGAAGATGTCAAAGAGGGAGTAATTACTGCTAAAATTGCTACCCATATCGGTGATATGATTAAGCTTAATAAAAGAGAAGATGACTTAAAGATGGCTTATGCCCGTCGTAATTTAGATTGGAAAGAACAGTTCAAGTTAGCCATTAACCCAGAAAAAGCTGAAAAGTTAAGAGAAGAAAGAGCCCCCAAGGATAAGAGTACTTGTACGATGTGCGGAGAATATTGTGCCATCAAGATTGTCAATGAAACTTTTGCTTCTAAGATACCAGAGTGTAAATAATGCCTTAGTAGGAAAATTTCATTTGAATGCCACCAAAATTAAGCAATTTTTCTTTCCTGTAAAATCAAAAAGTTATTGCCTTCAGAAAAAAGTTCATTCTTCTGGGCTTCTTTTGTCTAAAACTCCCCGTATTCATCCCAATCATTGCTTTTTGCTACTGAACGTAACTTCAGAATTAATTCAGCCCCACTAATTCCCCAGCAGGCCATTGATATTCCCATTCTATTCTTAACAATATGCCTACATGTTGACTTAACAACACCAGAACCTATCGGATGACCTCGGACTAAATATAGCCCTTATACCAAATTGCAATCAAATGTATAATAACAATTCGGTATAAATATGAAAAAACGGTTAAATCCGAATATCGAAATCCGAAATACGAAACAAATCCGAATACCAAAATTCAAAATCCAAAACAATAAGATATTTGAGATATTTAGTAGCTTGCAACATTTTATTTCTGATTGCAACTTGGTATGACAACATTCTGCAAATCTTTTCATGACAGTTTTTTTCATAATTTCATCATTAGAATTGCTGACAAATAATATTATTGACATCAGGAAATATTTAATTTATACAAAAAGAGGAAATAAACTTTAAAAAAGTAGGTACAAATATGATCTTGAAAAATAAGACTCTATTAATTACAGGAGGAACAGGTTCTTTTGGAAGAAAATTTACAGAAATAGTTCTAAAAGAATATCATCCTAAGAAACTTATTATATTTAGCCGAGATGAATTAAAACAGTTTGAGATGAGCCAGATCTTCAGTGAAAAGGAATATAAAAATATCAGATATTTCATTGGTGATGTAAGAGATAAAGAAAGATTATATCGGGCCTTGGCAGGGGTTGATATTGTAATTCATACAGCGGCATTAAAACAAGTTCCAGCGGGAGAATACAATCCCTTCGAAGCAGTTAAAACAAACATTTTAGGTGCAGAAAATATTATCAATGTAGCCATAGATCAAGGAGTAGGAAAGGTGCTTGCTCTAAGTACTGACAAAGCTGTGAACCCAATTAATCTTTATGGAGCTACTAAACTATGTTCTGATAAACTCTTTATTGCCGGCAACTCTTATATAGGCCAAAAGGATATCAATTTTAGTGTGGTTAGATATGGAAATGTAGTCGGTAGCCGGGGAAGTGTTATTCCTCTTTTTCAAAAACTTTCTTCCACCGGCAAACTTCCCATTACTGATAAAAGAATGACTCGTTTTTGGATTACCTTAGACCAAGGAGTAAGATTTGTCTTGAAATGTTTAGCTAAAATGATAGGTGGAGAGATATTTGTTCCAAAGCTGCCGAGCATGAATATTATGGACTTAGCTAAAGTAATTGCCCCAAAATGCAAATATGAATTTGTAGGAATTAGACCTGGAGAAAAGATCCATGAAGTCTTAATTTCAAAAGATGAAGCTCTGCACACCTTAGAATATGAGGATTGTTTTATTATTTACTCAGCCTTTCCTTGGCGAACAATACAAAAACATAGAATAGCTGGTGGTAAGCCTCTACCACCAGGGTTTTCCTATAGGAGTGATAAAAATAACTGGTGTTTAACCCCAGAAGAACTAAGAAAGATATTAGGTGAGTAATTAGAAATGAAGATTGGGGCTATTATTCAAGCAAGAACTTCTTCAAGCAGGCTACCAAGAAAAGTTTTAAAAGAATTGCCGTATGGAAGTGGAATAACCGTTTTACAGCAGGTTATTAGGAGACTTAATAAATCAAAAAAAGTAAATGAAATTATTGTGGCTACCACCACCGACCCAGAAGACAAAAAAATTGTAAAAATAGCCGAATCTGAAAATGTAAAATGGTTTAGAGGCAGTAAAGAAGATGTTTTAGGTAGATATTACTCAGCAGCAAATGAAAATAATTTAGATCTTGTTATAAGAGTAACAAGTGATTGCCCATGTATCGACTCTGAATTAGTTGATTTAGCGATAAAAGAACATTTAAAGACTGAATCGGATTATACATCAAATGACTCAAGAACCTTCCCTCGTGGCTTAGGTACCGAGGTGATAAACTTCAAGACTTTAGAAAAGGCTTTTAAAGATACCCAACATGACTATGAAAGAGAACATGTTACCCCATATATTTACAAAACAAGACCTGACTTGTTCAAAATAACTTTAGTCAAAACGCCAGAAAAACTAAATTGTCCCGAGATTAGAATTACTCTTGATACGGAAGAAGATTATGTCTTGCTCTGTATAATTTTTGATTACCTTTATTATGAAAATATGTTTTTCAAAGCCAGGGATATAATCCAAATTTTCCAGAGGAAACCTTGGTTAGAACTCATCAATAAAAAAATTGCGCAAAAGAAAATATATGATACCTTGAATGAAGAAATGAAAGAGGTCATAAGAATATGTGAACTGCAAGATTTAAAAAGAGCCAAGGAGTTTCTGGAATCTCAAAATATTGCAAAATTCACGAAAGTCTAGCTAGAATAAAGATGAATAAAATAATCTTTCGAACTGATGGAGGGGGGAATGTTGGGTTAGGACATCTTAGTCGGTGCCTAAGCCTAGCTGAAAGCTTAAAGGAAAAAGGTATCAAGTGTGTATTTGCCACCAAGGATATTGATTCAAAGATAGGAGGAATGATTGTTAGTAATGGTCACTTAATAGAAAAATTACCCTCAGAAATAAGCTTAGAAGAAGATTTAAACTTAACTATTAATTTGATTAAAAACATCCGCCCTGATTTGGTAATTACTGATTCTTATGAGATTGATCAGTCTTATCTTGAACAATTAAAAAAATTAAATATTATTTTGATGAGTATCGATGATTTGGCAAAGTTGCATTTCTGTTCTGATATAGTGCTTAATCAAAACATTGGTGCCCAAAATAGTGATTATTCGATAGAAAAATATACCAAGCTATTGTTAGGACCAGAATATGCCCTTTTAAGGAAGAAGGCTAGGGATAAACAGGGACTTAAGGAGATAAAAGAAATAGCTAAGAATATCTTGATCACCCTTGGTGGAACCGATCCAGATAATCAAACCCTAAAAATAGTTAAGGCACTTAAGGATATCAAGAATAATATTGTGGTTACTGTGATTATGGGGCCTCATTATCAATACGAAGAACTTCTTAGAAAAGAGATTGGAGTAAGTAACCAATTTTTCCTTGTGAGTGACCCTCAAGATATCTTTGACTTAATGGAAAAGGCAGATATGGCCGTCAGTGCCGGTGGGAGTACCTGCTATGAATTGGCCTATCTTGGGGTACCGAATATCATTATGGTCATGGCAGATAACCAGAAAAAGATTGCCGAGGAATTAGATAGCTACGGCACCTCTATAAACTTGAATTGGTTTGAAGATGTTACTGAAGAATATATCAAAAAGGCAGGAGAAAATTTGATTAAAGATAGAAATAAACGAGAAAAGATGAGCACGAAAGGCAGAGAGTTAGTTGATGGAAGAGGCGTAGAGAGGGTAGTAGAGGAGATTACAAAGCAAATCAATAGAGTTAGTTATTAACGAAAACCGGACATAGGAAATAATACCGAATAACAAAAGATAAACTTGTTTGGAGTTAAATTAATTTGCTCTAGGTCAAATTTTCATTAATAAGTGCTATAGAGAGTCAATAGAGAAGAGCGATGAAGAAGGTAAAGATAGGTAATAAATTGGTTGGCGAAGGAGAACCCTGCTTTATCATTGCCGAGGCAGGAAGTAATCACAATCGGGATTTCAAGCAGGCATTAAAGCTGATTGATATTGCGGCTGAGGCAGGAGCAAGTGCTGTTAAGTTTCAAACTTATTCTGCTGAAAAAATTTACTCTAAAAAAACCCCAAAGATGAGCTACTTAAAGAAAGAGAGATTAGCTAAAGAAGAAGAGTCTGTCTGGGATTTGATCAAACGAATTGAGATACCAAGAGAGTGGCATAAGGACTTGGCTGACTATTGCGCTGAAAAGGGAGTTATTTTCCTATCGACACCTTTCGATCTTCAGGCTGTAGACGAACTTGAAGAAGTAGGAATGTTGGCTCATAAGATTGCCTCTTTTGAGATCACTCATCTGCCTCTCTTGGAGCATGTGGCCAAAACTAGCAAGCCGATTATTCTTTCAACTGGTATGGCTGACCTTTCAGATATTGAAACAGCTTTAGAAGTTATTTATAAACAAGGTAATGAAAATGTTATTTTACTCCATTGCGCCATAAGCTATCCTCCTAAGTATGAAGATTTGAACTTACGGGCAATGGAGACAATGAGGCAGGCATTTCAACTGCCAGTGGGATTTTCTGACCATACCTTAGGAATTGTATCTGATATTGCGGCTGTAGCATTAGGTGCCTGTGCGATAGAGAAACATTTTACCTTAGATAGAAAACTACCAGGACCTGATCATTTCTTTGCCCTGGAGCCAGATGAACTAAAGGTAATGGTTCAGGCCATAAGAGATACTGAAAAGGCATTGGGTTCTCCAATCAAAAGGTGCACTCAAGCAGAAAAGGAGCTGTATCGTTTAGGGAGAAGGAGTTTAGTGGCAGCCTGTAATATTCCTAAGAAAACAGTGATTACCCGAGAAATGATCGAGGTCAAGAGACCAGGTTATGGTATTCCTACAAAGATGCTTAATTTAGTTATTGGCAGATCAGCTAGAGTTGACATCGAAGAAGATGATATCCTGTTCTGGGAGATGATATAAAGTGGATTTAATTCTGAGAGAGGCAAAATTAGAAGACTGTGATGACCTCTACCACTGGAAAAATGATCCGGTGAGCAGGGAACAATCCTTTAATAGGGAAGAAGTTTCGTATGAAGAACACTGTGGTTGGCTTAAGGAAGCCCTAAAGGATTCCAATAGGCTATTTTATATTGGGATTGATGATAAAAATGAGAAATGCGGAGTGGCCCGGTTTGATATTAAAGATGAGTTTTTTGCTGAAGTTCATATAAATATTGCTCCAGAAAAGAGGAGAAAAGGGATTGGCAGTCAATTAATTTCAAAATCTTGTCCTTTTAACCCCAGACGGAGGAAGGCAAGATGAAAATCCTCTATCTGGGCAACAATCGAATAGGGCTGAATGTTCTAAAGTGGCTGAAGACAAGGGAGGAAAATATAGTTGGACTGGTAATTCATCCTCCAGAAAAGGCAAAGTTTGCCAAAGAGATGCAAAAGATTTCAGGACTGATGAAAGAAATGATATTTCTAGGAAATGGGATTAGTCAATCTGACTGTCTTAATAAGATTAAGAGTTTAAGCCCGGATATAGGCATAAGTGTTAATTTTGGGTATACAATAAAGAAAGAGTTTCTGGATATCTTTCCTCAGGGTTGCATAAACCTTCATACATCCTATTTGCCTTACAACCGAGGAGCTCATCCTAATATCTGGAGTATAATTGAAGAAACTCCAGCCGGTGTGACTTTGCATTATATTGATGAAGGAATAGATACCGGTGACATAATTGCCCAAAAGGAGATTAAGGTTGAATTTAATGATACTGGCGAGACTCTTTACCATAAATTGGAAGATGCCTCTTTAAAACTGTTTCAGGGAACATGGGAGGATATAAAGAATAGCACTAATAGAAGAATAAAGCCGGTTGGTAAGGGAACCTATCATCGGACAAAGGATATAGAAAAAATTGATTGTATAGATTTGAACAGTAGCTACAAAGCTAAAGACTTATTAAATATCTTGAGGGCAAGAACCTTTTCGCCCTATAAAGGTGCTTATTGCGAAGCTGAAGGGAAGAAGATCTATTTGCAATTAGAATTGGGGAAGGAAAAGGAAGAATAATGGAAAAGGAAGTTGAATTTGGGAGAAACATTCAAGGCTCTTGATTCTTAACAAACGTTCAGGTATCAGTTTTCAGATAGCAGTTTTATTAGGGATAAGTCCGTTAAGGCAAGAGAAAGGAGTGCTTGGCACACCACTGCCTGATTTGTTAGCCTTAGCTGACGGCTACGTTTATGATTTTTAAGATACATATTCAAATTATTTACCTTGAGAGTTAGGTCATTGTTATTTCAAAAAAATGTACAAATATTAAAAAAAATTGAACCTTATTTAGTGGCAAAACTAAAAAAAGTAAAACCAAATAAAGAAGGGCCACTTCCCTATCTTAGCCAAAAACTTGATTTAGTCATAGATGATGATCTTAAATTTCATGATGTCATTGTCATCTTAGGATTTGGCTTAGGTGACCATATTAGAAAAGTAATTAGCTCCAGTTCTAAATCAAGCTTAATATTAATTATAGACCATGATCTTAGTACCTTTAAAGCTTTATTAGAAAGCATTGATCTATCGGATATTTTTTCTCACCAACAAGTTAGCCTTAGTTTTGATGAAGACTTATTATTAGCTACCCGAGGTAGAATAGAACAATACTTTGGCGAGGTGATGTTAGCCGAAACTTTTAAGATTATTAAAAATCCCATTTCTATGAATCTTGCTCCTGACTTTTATGAAAAAGTCTTAAATCAACTTAATGAAATTCAATATATTGCTTACTTAAACTTAGGATCAATTTTACGCTCCAACTACATTTCAGAAATAAATACAATTAAGAATCTTCCAGCAATTGTATGCCACCCTGGAGTTGGCGAACTTAGCAATAAATTCAGGAATGTTCCAGCCATTATCGTTTCTTCTGGCCCCTCCTTAAGTAAAAACGTTTCTTTTATAAGACATGCTAAAAATAAAGCTATAATAATATGCGTAGACACAGCTTTAAAAGTATTACAGAGACACCAGATTGAACCAGATTTTGTAACAAGCATAGAGTTTAATCTTAAAAATTACTTATGTTTCAAAAAAATAAAACTAAGAAATACTTACTTAATAGCCAGTGAAGAAGTTGCCCCCAAGACTATAAACAAATTTAAAGAAAAAGTTTTCTTTATCCATTCTTCTAATCCTATAACTAAATGGTTTTCAAAGGTAATTAATCTTAAAGAAAGTATATCTTTAGGGGGTAACGTAGGAGCAACATCTTTTAGTTTGGCTATTAATTTAGGGGCTAATCCTATTATCTTTGTTGGCCAAGATTTATCTTATTCTCAGGGAAAATATTATGCTGATGAGATAGGTAGTTCTTTTATTGAAGCAAAAAAAGATGATGCCAAGAAAAGAAAGACTGTCTGGTTAGAAAGTATCTACGGAGAAAAGGTAGCCAGCGATAGCGGTATGTTGGTTTATTTAAGATGGTTTGAAAGAGAGATTGCCTGTCATCAAGATCGAATATTTATTAATGCTACTGAAGGTGGAGCCAAGGTAAAAGGAACTGAACCTATGGTTCTTCAAGCTGTAATTGATGCTTATTGCCAAAATAATTTAAATATAACCGACATCATTAATGAAACCTTTAAAAAACCTAATCAAGATATAGAAAAAGTTATTTTGTCTATCAAGACTTTGGTAGAAGAGTATCAAACTATTTTAATTTATAGCTCTCAAGGAAAAGAGCTCATAAAAAGACACAAGTCTAATAAAAGTAAAGATAAAAGTAAAGATATTAGTAGAAATCACCAAGTGCATCTTAGCTTATCAATGATAGTTAAGGATATCATCTCTCTGCCTAATTTTATGGAAGCTAATAAATTATCAATAGAATCTCTTCTTCATAGGTTAAAAAAAGGTAGGAAGAGTGAAGTATTAAATAACTATTTATTATTCTTTAAAGAAATAACTAAATTCTCGCGTCAGTTGTTGATCTCTTTTGAAAAAATATTACCCAAATTAGAATCTTTAATAAATTAAACCACCTTCGACAGCAGCTTTAGTCATTTCTCACTTTGCTCGAAATGACAATTTTAAAAGCACTTTCAAATTCATAGACAATAAATTAAAAGGTAACATCTTTTATGGATAGACCTATTATCGATAAACCTAATAATTATGCTAAAAATCTTAACCTTTTAAGAGAAAAAAGATTTGATCTTTTAGAAAAGTTAAAAGATGTCCAACCAAACTATGAATTGGCTCTTTCTTTAGCTTGCGAAGGATCTATTACTTTTGATAAGGATCTTTCTCATAGTAATATTGTAGTTGTTTTTGGATTTGGAACAGGAGATCATATTAAAGCTTTATTAAGTCAAGTTCCTAAAAAAACCTTTATCATTATTGCTGATCCTGATTTAAGTATCTTTAAGGCAGCTCTTTATCTCAAGGATCTTTCTTCTATTTTAGCAGACGAGCGCCTTATATTATCTATTGGAGAAGCTCCAGAAGTAATTAAGCAAAAAATTAGAGAGCATTTGATAATATTTACTGTCGTAGATCTTGAAACAATTGAAAATGAAAATTTTACAAAGTATAACTTAGACTACTTTAAAAAAGTTAAAGAAATATTAAAAGAGATTAGCACTGAAGCTTATGTTAATATTGCTACTTTAGCTCATTTTACCAAGATTTGGCCTCGTAATTTTTTAAAAAATATTGTTCATTTTCTTAAAAATCCAGGCATTAATACCCTTTTTAATAAATTTTCTCAAGTTCCAGCGGTCATTGTTTCTACCGGACCTTCTTTAAATAAAAATGTCAAATTATTAAAAGAAGCCAAAAAGTATTTTATCCTCATTTCTGTCGACACCGCTTTACCTATCTTAATGAAGAACAAGATTGAACCACACTTTGTCTATAGCCTTGAGGCAAATCCTAAAAATATTGACTGTTTTAAGGGTTGGTTATTTAAAAATCTTTGTCTTTTACCAAGTTCTTTTACTTATCCTCCCACCATTAATAATTTCAAAGGACCTATCTTTATAGAGAACGGAGGTTATCCTTTTGCTCAATGGATAGAACACTTTATTGATCCTAAGGGATTTTTAAGTAGGCTAGGTTCTGTGGCCACCAATTGTTTTAGTTTGGCTCAAGCTATGGGGTGTAATCCCATTATCTTTACCGGTCAAGATCTTTCTTTTCCAGATAATGTCTTTTACGCCAAAGGCGCGCCAGAGAGGTTAGCAAAAGAATCAGATCAGCATATTACTAAGACAGAGATTACTTTTGTGGAAGATAATTTTGGACAGATGATAAAAACAAGTATCAATATGAAGCAATGGAAATTATGGTTTGAAGAAGAAATTAAAGAAACTCCTGATCTTACTTATATTAATGCTACTGAAGGTGGGGCTAAAATCGAAGGGACAAAATTCTTAAGATTAAGAGAGGTAATAGATCAATATGGCCAAAAGAAGATTAATATCTTTAAGGTGATTAATAAGATTCAAAAAAACCATAAAGTTCCTTCCCTTAAGAAATTAATTGAGGAGTTTAAAAATATCATTGAAGAATACCAAATCGCTTCTCAATTAAGCATCCAAGGTAAGAGCATTTGTGAAAATTTTATCAATCAAATTAAAGATAATGAAGGTAATGTCTCTCCAAAAATAACTCAACTATTAAATAGAGCTAAACTTCTTTATCAAGAAATAGCTTCTTTAAATAGGTTTATGTTTTTTTCAAATTGGGATCTTCAACGAATGATGTTTGAAATAGAAAAAGACTTTAAAGAAAAGTCACTTAAAGTTACTGCTCTATCTTATCAGTATTTTTTCCAAGAAATAGATAATATTACTCACTTGATGCTTAGATACTTATACCCAGCAGAAAAAAAGATTAAGAAGCTTAAACCTGTTAGCTAACGATACGTTCGTATTATGGCAAATTTTTAGCCAGGCAGATGGAATTAGATGACTTCCATCCAACACTGGCTCGCGAGATATCGGATAGGAAATTATAGAGAAAAAATGCAAATGGACCAACTAAATAAACTTTCTAAAGGAGAATTATTAACCCTTCTTTCTAAAAAAAAGATTAGTTATTACCAATTAAGCTCTTCGGAAAGAGAATCTATTCTGGTAGTACCGGCCTTTGGGGGTCGCCTTTTGGGAGCCTTTTTTGATTCTCAAAACCTTCTCTGGGTAAATAAGGTCTCTTTCGAGGGCTGGAATAAAGGAGGACACCGTACTTGGTATGCCCCAGAATGGACACAAAAGAGCATCTACATCTTAAATGGCTTAGAATCTTGGCAAGTGCCTTCTCAAATGGACCCTGGAAACTATCAGGTTACTGAATATTGGCCAGATAGATTAATAGCTATGAAGAATGACTTTAATGTAGAGACCTATGACCATACTCATTACCATCTCTCTTTTACCCGTAAAATTACTCTTGAGACCCAAGAAGAATACGAAGACTCTTTTCTTATTTTAAAAAACATCCCCAATTTAAGATATATTTCTCTCTTATTTGAACATTGCCTGACCAATAAAACAATGGTCACCATCTTTGAAAAAATTGGTCTCTGGAGTATTCTGGCGGTTATTCCACCAGGAGATGTAATTGTTCCCTTAGCAGAGACAACAGGTCAAATCTATTATGATTACTATGAACCTCTATCTATGGAAAGAATGAAGATAAGCAAGGATTGTCTTTCTGTATTTGTTGATGGTGAGAAAAGATACAAAGTAGGCTTTCCCCCAGACAAGACGAGGGGCAAGATAGGATATGTACCAAGGATAGAAGAGAAATATTCTTATCTTATCTTAAAATCCTTTCCAAATCTTATTAACGGTAAGTACGTAGATAAACCAAAAGATGACCTACGTTCAAGTGGTGATGTAATTCAGGTTTATAATCACTTTGAAGGGAAAGAGCTTGCTTTTGCCGAACTCGAAAGCCACGCTCCGGCAAAAGTTCTTCTCCCTGGAGAAGAACAATGCTCTTCAATTAAGCTGCTCTTTTTATTTGGTCCAAAACAGAGCCTAGATCAAGCGGTGGCTAAATTATTTGGTGAAGTTATAATCTAACGAGGCAGAGAGTGAAGGATAAAAAAATAGTTTATGATTACTCTATTTGTTCTGGGTGTTTAGCTTGTATGGTTAATTGTTCCCAGTTTCAAGAAAGCCATGCTTCTTTAGTTAGTGCCCGAATAAAGATAGAGCTTGAACCTTTCAGGGGGCAATATTTAGCTTATTTTTGTCAGCAATGCCATATTACCCACTTAGAGGAAATAGAGGTTCAATATCTGGCCGTTTCAAGAAGAAGAGGACAACAACTTAAAGACCCAAATCTAATTGACAGATGGGTCCAGGATGGCTCTAAGGATTATATATCTTCATTAACCGATTGGGCAGGATAATTTTAAAATCATTAAAATTTTGGCATAAATATTGCTAAAGATTTTTTAAGATTAACCGATATATAAGGTAGAACGATAAGTTAAAAGAAAAGTAATGATGAATCCTCCCTAAAATCATTACTTGAAAAAACATATCGATCGGAAATTAAAGTTCTCATTTAAGGCGGTTTTTTTAAAGTAATTCTCATATCAAACAATTTCTCATATCAAAAGCTAAGTAAGTAGAGCTACCTATTTACTTAGCTATTTTTTTGGTTCTTTCTTATCGGATTCAAATATCCGCAATGTTGATGAATTTTTAGTTTAAAGTAATGAATGTCTTTATATCTATAAGCCATTCGTTTAAGCTGTTATCTTATTATTAAACCCCTCCGAGATAGCCGAGCTAATCTTCTTGTTAAACCAATTTAAGATATACTGAGTTCAAGATATACTGAGCTTTTTCTGCCATGATTTTCCTGCCATGCTATATATATATAATATAAAAAATATAAGGTGTGATTAAAAAGGCTGGATTAGAATCAAATTTGTAAAATCTTATAATATTCTTATAATATAATGAGAATTGCTGCCAGTAGGAATTTTCCTATTGACAAAATAAATTAGGTAATATAAACTAAAAAGACTTGATAAAAAGAGGGGGCTTTACTCTTTAATTCTTATGGGATGTTTTATTTATGCAATCTATCATAGATAAGGTTAGAGAAGTAATTATTCCTCACCAAGAAGAGTTAAACATAAACTTATTCGATATTAAATGTGTTAGGTTAAAAAAAAGCTGGTTAATAAGAATATTTATTGACAGTGAGAATGGCGTAACGGTAGATAAATGTGAGGAGATTAGCCATTTTATAGGAAGTCGGCTGGATAATTTTATGGAGGGAAAATATCGGTTAGAGGTTTCTTCTCCTGGAATTGAAAGACCCTTGCGAAATAAGGAAGATTATCAAAGATATAAAGGTCATTTAGCCGAGATAAAAATAAGCAGCCAAGACTTAAAAAAGAGCTATCTAGGTTATATAAAAGATTTAAAGGATGATATTTTGACTTTACAAGTTAAAGATACCTCAGAATTAATACAAATTCCTTGTCAAGAAATAATCAAGGCTAAACTAAGGCTTGAATTAAAATAATTAGAAATTTTAAGGAAAATTTATGAAGATAGAACTCTACAATATTTTATCTCAAATTGAAAGTGAAAAAGGTATAAAGAAGCAATCTTTAGTAGGAACCATTGAAGATGCTTTAATGTCAGCTTATAAAAAAGACTATGGCGTTAATGCTAATGTTAAGGTTAGTGTAAATATCAGCACAGAAGAGATAAAGATTCTTATTAAGAAAAAGGTAGTAGAAGAAGTAAAGAGTTCTTCTTTAGAGATAAGCATAGAAGAAGCCAAAAGAATAAATTCTCAGATAAAAATAGGAGAAGAAATAGAGATTGAAAATGAAATCAAAGATTTTGGTCGTATTGCTGCTCAAACAGCTAAGCAAGTTATTACTCAAAGAATTCGAGAGGCAGAAAAAGAGATTATTTACACAAAATTTAGAGAAAAGATTGGAGATGTAATTACTGGTTCTGTTCAAACTATAGCCAAAGGAAATATCTATGTAAATTTAGGTAACATAGAAGGTATTTTATCTTCAAAAGAACAAATTCCTACAGAAGAATATGGAATAGGAGATAGAATTAAGAGTTATATTTCCGATGTCAAAATGGGTTTCAAGGGAACGTATGTTACCTTATCTCGAACTCATCCAAATTTAATTAAAAAATTATTCGAATTAGAGATTCCAGAAATTTATGAAAAAATAGTAGAAATAAAGTCGATAGCGAGGGATCCCGGTTTTCGTTCTAAGATTGCTGTAGTTTCTAATGATAGCTCTATTGACCCCGTAGGTACTTGTGTTGGGGTAAGAGGAACTCGGATTAATACTATTATTCAGGAACTTAATGAAGAAAAGATTGATGTAATTCTTTATAATTCCGATCCAGTTGTTTTTATCAAAAATGCTTTAGGTCCAGTCAAAGTCACTAGTGTTACTATTAACAAAGAAGAGAAGCAAGCAAAGGTTATTATCCCCAATAACCAGCTTTCTTTGGCTATTGGAAAAAATGGACGAAATGTTAAGCTTGCCGCTAAATTAACTGGCTGGCGTATTGACATTCAAGGGGAAGAAAAATTGAAAGAAGAATTGAAAGAAGAAACAACAAAAAAATTAGAAGCGATGACTGCTGGGACTAAAATAGAAAAAGTAGAAGAAACAGTAGAAGAAATTCCTCTTGATCTTCCAGGAGTAAGTAAGGTTATTGTTCAAAGATTAATAGAAGTTGGGTATAAAGATGGAGAAAGCATTTTAAAAGCTTCGGTAGAGGAATTAACTAAGCTAAAAGGCGTAGGAAAGAATATTGCTGAAGTAATAAAAGTCTCTGCAAAGAGTATTAGTAAGTAGGTAAAGAGAGTAATGCGTATTCATGAGTTAGCCAAAATATTAAATGTTTCTAGTAAAGAGCTTATCAAAGAGTTAACTTCTTTTGGTATTAAAGCTGCTTCTCATGTAAGCTCTATTGATAATGACACCACGACGAAAATTATTAATCTTCATAAAAAGCTTGTTCCAGAGAAAAAAACTCCCTTACCTCTTAAAGAGGAAGAAGAACCTCTTATTAAAGAAGAACCTCTTATTAAAGAAATAAAAGAAGAAATAAAAGAAATAGAAAAGATTTCAAAAAAGCTTCATATCTTAAAGATTCCTGAATCTCTTACTATTGGAGAATTATCTGGCCATCTTCAAAAACCAGTTAATGAAGTTATTAAGATTTTAATCCAAAATGGAAAAGTATGCACTATAAATAATTATTACGATCAAGACATTTTAGATACTTTAGCCTTACACTATGACCTTGAATTTAAAATTATTACCGAAGAAGAGATCCTACTAAAGGAAGAAGTGGAAGATGAAGGCCAACTTGTTCCTCGACCTCCTATTATTACCATTATGGGGCATGTAGATCATGGTAAAACATTGCTTTTAGATGCTATTCGAGCTTCTAGCGTCGCTTCTAAAGAAGCAGGAGGAATTACTCAACACATTGGAGCTTATAAGGTTAAATTAGATAAGGGAGAAGTTGTATTTTTAGATACACCTGGGCATGAAGCTTTTACAGCAATGAGAGCTCGAGGTGCCTCAGTGACAGATATTGTAGTCTTAGTTGTAGCTGCTGATGATGGAGTAATGCCTCAAACGGTAGAAGCAATCAACCATGCTAAAGCAGCTAATGTTTCTATTGTGGTAGCTATTAATAAGATAGATTTACCTAATGCTAACTTAAATAAGGTAAAACAACAACTAGCCGAATATGATTTAGTTCCAGAAGAATGGGGAGGAAAGACTATTTTTGTAGAAGTTTCAGCTAAAAAGCAGCTAGGCTTAAAGAACATCTTGGAAATGTTGCTTTTAGAAGCAGAAATATTAGAGCTAAAAGCTAATCCTAATCAAAAAGCTAAAGGCACAGTAATTGAGGCTCATTTAAATAAATCTAAAGGACCAGTAGCTACTTTTTTAGTTCAAAAAGGAAGTTTGAAGATTGGAGATTTCTTTGTCGTAGGCCAATATTATGGAAGAGTAAGAGGAATGTTTAGTGATGCTGGAGCATGGATTAAGAAGGCCCTTCCTTCCACTCCGGTGGAAGTTTTAGGACTTTCTGGTCTTCCTTTGGCGGGTGATTATTTTTTTGTTACAGAAAATGAGCGAGAAGCTCGACAAATGAGCTTAAAAAGGCAAGAAGCTTTAAAAAAGAAGAAAGAAGTAAGTTCAAAGAAAATAACCTTGGAGAACTTATTTGATCAAATTAAGCAAGGAAAAATTAAAGAACTTAATATTGTCTTAAAAGCTGATGTTCAAGGTTCCGTAGAAGCAATTAGAGATTCCTTAACTAAATTAGAGACTGAAAAAGTAAAGATTAAGATTATTCATCAAGGAACTGGTGGAATTAATGAGTCAGATGTTTTATTAGCCCAAACCTCCCATGCGATCATTATAGGATTTAATGTTCGCCCTAATGCTAATGCAGCTAAAATAGCTTCTCATCAAGATATTAATATTAGAACTTATAGAATTATTTATGAGGTAATTTCTGATATCAAGAAAGCTTTAGAGGGACTATTAGAGCCAGAATATAAAGAAAATACCCTTGGTATAGCAGAAGCTAGAGATCTTTTTAAAACCCCTAAAATAGGAGTAATTGTTGGTTGTTATGTGCGAGAAGGAAAAGTTACTCGGAGTGCAAGTTTGCGAGTAGTAAGAGAAGGAATAGTAGTCTACGAAGGAAAGATTGCTTCTCTTCGTCGATTTAAAGATGATGCCTCGGAAGTAGCAGCTGGATTTGAATGTGGTCTTAAAATTGAAAATTTTGATGATGTAAAGATAGGTGATATTTTAGAAGTATATGTCTTAGAAAGGATACCAGCTAAACTTTAAAATTTAATTTAAAAATCATTAACATTAAAGATAAAAAGCTAAGATAAAAAGTTAAGATAAAATTTTATTTCTGATTCTTACCTCTATTCTTACCTCTATTCATTAATTTTCCCCTAATAACTATGGTTACAAGTACTTGGATCGCTAAACTTCATCTCCCATCAAAAGAGTAGTTAATGACTATGAGCCATAATCTTCAAAGACATTTAAGAGTAGCAGAACTTATCAAAGAAGAGATTAGCACTTTAATTGTTACTAAAAAGATAAAGGATCCTCGAATTGGCTTTGCTACAGTCACCAAGGTAAAACTTTCTAAAGACTTAAAAAATTGCGATGTCTTTATAAGTATTTATGGAAATGAAGAAGAGATAAAAAGGACTTTAGAAGGACTATCTCAAGCTAAGGGATTTATTAAGGGTCAAATAGCTAAAAATCTTAACCTCAGATGTATTCCTTTCATCAACTTTAAACATGATTTATCTATAGAATACAGTGATCATATTCTAAAGATTATCGAGGGGCTGAATATTCCTAAATGAATACTTCCGAAAGAGAGATAGATGGAGTACTAATAGATTGATGGTCTAAATATTCCTAAAGGAGTATATTCCTAAATGAATACTTCCAAAAGAGAGATAGATGGAGTACTAATAGATTGATGGTCTAAATATTCCTAAAGGAGTATATTCATAAATGAATACTTCCAAAAGAGAGATAGATGGAGTACTAATAGATTGATGGTCTAAATATTCCTAAAGGAGTATATTCCTAAATGAATACTTCCGAAAGAGAGATAGATGGAGTACTAAATATTTATAAGTCTCAAAATTTGACCTCTCATGATGTTATCGTAAAATTAAGAAGACTCATCAAGATAAGAAAAATTGGACATACCGGAACTTTAGACCCTCAAGCTACTGGTGTCCTTTTAATTTGCCTCGGTCAAGCTACTAAACTTTCAAGTTGGTTATCTTCTAAAGGGAAAGAATATATTGCTGGAATGAAGATAGGGGTTGTTACTGATACCCAGGATATTTGGGGAAGCATTCTTAGTAAAAAAGAACCAGTTAATTTAAAAGAAGAGCAAATAAAAGAAGCATTTTTACGTTTTACTGGAGAAATAACTCAGGTTCCTCCTATGTATTCTGCCGTTAAGTGGAAAGGAAAAAAGTTATATCAATTGGCCAGGAAGGGGTATATAGTAGAAAGAGTTCCGCGTAAAGTAATGATAAGCTCTTTAGAATTAATAAGCTATCAAGAAGATTCCTATCCAGAGGTAGTATTTAAAGTAAGTTGCTCTACTGGAACTTATATTAGGACTTTATGTGAAGATATAGGTAACTATTTAGGATATGGAGGATGTTTGTCTTCTCTTGTCAGAACTAGGATTGATTCATTTCTTCTTGAAGACACCCTCACTTTAGAAAAACTTACTAAAATCATAGAAAATGACCTTCTTTTTAATTACTTAATACCCATAGAAAAAGTGTTAAATGGCTTCTCATGAGCTTCATAAAAGATATCTTTAATTTTAATTCTAAACTACTTAAAAAGCGTGGATCTATAGTAACTATAGGGGTTTTTGATGGAGTTCATCGAGGACATCAAGAAATTATTAAAAGAGTAGCTGCTGAAGGAAATTTTAAAGGTCTAATAAGTCTAGTGATAACTTTTTATCCTCATCCTCTTCAAGTAATCTCTAAAAATTCTCCTTTATTAATTTATAACTTAGAAAAAAGAATCAAGCTTATAAAAAAATTAGGCATAAAAAAGGTCTTAGTTATTAACTTTAATCCAGTAATAGCTACTTTATCTCCAGAAGACTTTGTCAGTCAAATTTTAATTGATAAGCTTAATATGAAGAAGATATGGGTAGGAACAGATCATACTTTTGGAATTAAGAAGGGGGGGGATTTTAGTTTACTAAAAGAGATAAGTCAAAAATATAGCTTTGAAGTAGAAAGCATTTCTCCTTTGAAGATTGATAAAGAGGTGGTTTGTAGTAGTGTCATTAGAAAATCTATAAGCGAAGGAGAAATCAAAAAAGCTAATAAGCTCTTAAATCACATCTATCGAATTACTGGAAAAGTAGCAGCAGGTAGTAAAAGAGGAGCAAAGATGGGTTATCCTACCGCTAATCTTTTATTAGAAAAAGAGTTTGTCATACCTTCTCAAGGAGAATATGCTACTTTTGTAAAATATAAGAATAAATATTATCAAAGTTTTACTAATATAGGTATTCGTCCTACTTTTAAAGAACAAAACTTAATCTTAGAAACTCACTTATTTAACTTTTCTAAAGATATTTACCAAGAGACTATCACGGTGTATTTTATAGAAAAGATCCGTCCAGAGTTTTGTTTTCCTAATGGCCAAGAGTTAATTAAACAAATAGAGAAAGACAAGATTTTAGTAAGTGAGATTTTAAATAGAGATGATTACCTATCTTTAATGAAAAAAATTTAATCTTTTAGTCTTATCTTGCAAGCACTCAAGTATCAGCTTACTTATATTTGATTTTAGCTAAAGAAAAGAAAGAATAAGGTTTTTATTTACAAGTACACTTATTTGTGTTAAAATAACTTAAATTTAAAAGGTTTTTAGTTTTATGAGTTATGAGCTTTTTATAAAAAAAAGGAGGAATTATGGTCTTAGCTTTAGAAGATAAGAAAAACATTATTGAAAAATTTAAGCAACATGAAAGCGACACTGGTTCACCAGAAGTTCAAATTGCTATACTTAGTGCTCGCATTAGTTATTTAACGGAACATTTTAAAGTTTATCCTAAAGACCATCATTCTCGAAGAGGATTACTTAAGCTTGTTTCTCAAAGGAGAAGTCTTTTGGATTATTTAAAGAAGAAAGATAGTAATCGTTATCTTGTTCTTATCAAGAAACTAAATATACGAAAGTAAAAGAAAGATAGGAATCGTTATTCTTTATCAAGAAACTAAATATACGAAAGTAAAAGAAAGATAGGAATCGTTATTCTTTATCAAGAAACTAAATATACGAAAACAAAAGAAAGGATTTTACATGTTTAGCACACAACAAGAAATTGCAGGTAGAGTTTTATCTATAGAGACAGGGAATTTGGCTAACCAAGCCAATGGCGCAGTGGTAATAAGATATGGAGATACTGTCATTATGGTGGCAGCAGTAGCCTCTAAAGAGGCAAAAAAAGATCTAGACTTTTTTCCCTTAATTTGCGAACACAAAGAAAGAACATATGCTGCTGGAAAATTCCCAGGTGGTTTTATAAAGAGAGAAGGACGCTCTACAGAGAAGGAAATATTAACTTCTCGGTTGATCGATCGTCCTTTACGGCCTCTTTTTAATAAGGATTTTCGAAATGAGGTAGCGATTACCTCGACTGTGTTTTCCTATGACGGGGAAAATAGTTCTGATATTATCTCGATAATTGGTGCTTCAGCAGCCTTAATTATTTCAGATATTCCATTTGACAAACCTATTGGCGTGGTTCGTATTGGAAGGATAAATGATAAATTTATTGTTAACCCAACCCTTAAGGAACAAAAAGAAAGTTCTTTAGATTTAGTTATTGCCGGAACTAACTCTTCTATAATGATGATTGAATGTGGAGCTTCTGAGGTTTCAGAAAGATTAATTTTAGAAGCTCTTGAATTTAGTCAGGAACATATAAGAAGGATAATAAAACTACAAGAAGATTTATATCAACAATACCATAAAGAAAAATTGATTTTTGAAAATTTTACTGTGAATAAACAATTAAAGAATTTAGTCAGTGAATTTATAGAGCCAAAGGTGAGAAATATAAATTTTGGACTGACTAAGCAAGAATGGCAAAAACAAATGGAGAGTGTTGAAAAAGAGACGATAGAAAGATTTAAAGATCAATTTCCAGGAAAAGAGGGTGAAATTAAAGCAGTTATAGAAGAAAATGAGAAAGTGGTGATTCGGGAACGAATTATTAAAGAAGAGAAAAGGCCTGATGGTCGAGATCCTAAAGCTATTCGTTCTATTACTTGCCAGGTAGGTATCTTACCTCGAACTCATGGTTCTGGATTATTTACTCGAGGTCAAACTCAAGCTTTAGTAGTTACTACTTTAGGAACAGAAGAAGATGAACAAATCGTTGATAGCCTTGAAGGCAAAAATAGAAAGAAATTTATGTTACACTATAATTTTCCCTCTTATAGCATAGGCGAAACTAAGCCTGATCGTGGTCCTGGAAGACGAGAAATAGGTCATGGAGCTTTAGCCGAAAGAGCTCTTTCTCCTCTTATTCCTAATGGAGAGGTCTTTCCTTATACTATTAGAGTAGTTTCAGATATTTTAGAATCTAATGGTTCTACCTCTATGGCCAGTGTCTGCGGAGGTACTTTATCCTTGATGGATGCGGGAGTTCCTATCCAAAGGCCTTGCTCTGGAATTGCCATGGGACTTATTGCCAGCCAAGAAAAGATTATTATTTTGAGCGACATTACCGGGTTAGAAGACCAGATTGGTGATATGGATTTTAAAGTAGCCGGGACAAGCGAAGGAATTACTGCTTTACAATTAGACGTTAAGGTAGAAGGCTTAAGTGTAGAAATGCTTAAGGGAGCTTTACACCAAGCTTATGAAGGACGACTCTTTATTTTAGGGGAGATGAATAAAAGCATTCAAAAGTCTGCCGAGAAAATTTCTATTTATGCTCCTCGGATTATTAAGATAGGAATAAATCCTGATAAAATTAGAGATGTCATTGGTCCTGGAGGAAAAATTATTCGAAATATTATTGAGCTTACTGGAGCTAAGATTGATATTAAAGATAAAGGAGAAGTTTCTATTTCTTCTTGCGATGAAGAAAAAGCTAATCAAGCTTTAGAAATGATTAATTGTTTAATAGCTGAAGTAGAGGTAGGAAAAATTTATCAAGGAAAAGTAATCAGGATAACAAATTTTGGAGCTTTTGTAGAGGTGTTACCAGGAAAAGAAGGATTGGTTCACATTTCTCAATTAGCTAACTACCATGTTAGAAAAGTAGAGGATATTTTAAAAGAAGGCGATAAAGTCTTAGTAAAAGTAATGGAGATTGATGAACAAGGTCGAATTAATTTAAGTCGTAAAGCTGCTTTAACGGACAAAGGTTAGATGTTTCACAAAGAAGTCTTAAAAAATGGTTTAAGGATAATTAGCGAAGAAATACCCCATGTGGATTCCATTTCCATTGGTTTATGGGTAAATGTAGGTTCATGCCATGAGAGTTCCCAAGAAAATGGTATTTCTCACTTTATTGAGCATATGATGTTTAAAGGAACTGATCAAAGATCTGCTCGAGAGATAGCCGCTACTATGGATAGAGTAGGAGGAACTTTAGGTGCTTTTACTAGCCGAGAGTGTACTTGTTACTATATTAAGGTTGTTTCTAAATATTTTTCCTTAGCCATGGATCTTTTATCTGATATGTTCTTTAATTCTCTCTTTGAAAAGAAAGAGATTGGGAGAGAAAAGCACGTCGTTATTGAAGAAATTAAGATGTATGAAGATACTCCTGATGAGTTAATCCATGATTTATTTGTTCAGACTATTTGGGCTGGACATAGCTTAGGACAACCTATTACTGGAACAAGGGAAGTAGTGAATGTTTTAACCAAAGAGATGATCTCGGAATTTAAAAATAAGATGTACCAACCTGAAAAAATAGTTATTTCTGTAGCTGGAAACATTAATCATCAAAGAGTATTTGATGAAACAAGAGAATTATTCGAAAAACTAAAAGGTCTTCCTAATTCCTTAAAAGAAGAGCCACCTAAGGTAAGCTCTTGTCTTTATAGCCAAAAGAAAGACTACGAGCAAATGCACCTTTGTCTTGGCACCATTGGGCTTCCTTATACTCATGAGGATAGATATGCTCTTTATTTATTAAATAGTATCTTAGGAGGAGGAATGAGTTCTCGTCTCTTTTACGAGATTAGAGAGAAGAAAGGATTAGCTTATGCCGTTTATTCTTACCAAACCTCCTATGCCTCTTCTGGAATATTCACTACTTATTTAGGCATTAGTCCTAAAAATTATCATAAAACCGTAAAGATTGTCTTAAATGAATTTTCTAAGATTAAGAACAAGAAGATTAAGGATTTGGAATTAAATAAAGCTAAAGAAAATCATAAAGGGAGCTTAATCCTTTCTATGGAAGACACTTTTAATCACATGGCTAGAATTGCTAAACAAGAGCTTTACTTTAATAAACTCTTTACCATAGAGGAAACTATCAAAAAAATCGATCTTGTCAAAATAGAAGATATTCAAAGAGTTGCTTCTTCTATCTTCCAAGAAAAATACCTATCTATCGCTACTATTGGTCCATTGTCTGAACAAGAATGTAAGGTTGAAATCTCTCTTTCTAATTAATAATCTAATAATCTACATTTTTAAGGTGAAATACCTTAAAGAAACCCAAGGAATAATGAAATGTTATGGCCAGTCCTAGTTGAAGTAATTCTCAAAAGAAATTTCTTTGCTTTGCTCAAAATGACATTTTAGGAGTATTCAAATGAATCCGCACTTAAAAAATAAGTATAATCAAAAAAAGTCTGCTGATGAATATAAAATATATGTTATTCCCTTAGGGGGATGTGGTGAAATTGGCAAAAATATGACGATCATCGAAAGCAAAGATGATCTTATTGTGATTGATGCAGGGCTGATGTTTCCAAAAGAGGAAATGTTAGGTATTGATTTAATTATTCCTGACATCAGTTACTTAGTAAAGAATAGTTCTAAGATTCGAGCTATTATCTTAACTCATGGACATGAAGATCATATTGGGGCTCTTCCTTATATTATTTCTCAGATAAATGTTCCTATTTATGGAACCAGATTAACTTTAGGTTTATTAGAAAGTAAATTAGCTGAATTTGAGATCAAAAATTTACCTTCATTAATCTGCATTAAACCCAGAGATAAGATAACTTTAGGTTCTTTTCAAGTAAAATTTTTTAGGGTAAGTCATAGCATTGCAGATGGAGTAGGTTTGGTTATTCTTACCAAGATAGGAAGTATTCTTCATACCGGAGACTTTAAGATCGATCAAACTCCTCTCGATGGAGAATTAATTGATTTTCATACGATTGCCGAGCATAGCACTCAAGGAATATTGCTGCTTTTATCAGATAGCACTAATGTGGAGAGGCCAGGATATTCACATTCTGAAAAAGAAGTGGGAGGACACCTCCATAATGCCTTTATAGAAGCTAAAAAAAGAATTATTGTAACCACCTTTGCTTCTAATATTCACCGCCTTAAACAAGTAATTGAATGTGCCATTAATCATCATCGGAAGGTAGCTATAATTGGAATGAGTATGTGCAATACCATTGATATGGCTATTAAGTATGGCTATCTTCTTTCTGACCATCAAAAAGCTTTAATTCCTTTTGAAGATATTAAAAAACAAGCTTCTTCTCATATTGTAGTTCTTACTACCGGAAGTCAAGGAGAACCGTTGGCAGCATTATCACGAATGGCTACCAATTCTCATAAACAATTAAAGATTGAAAAAGGAGACACGGTTATCTTTTCAGCCCGAGCTATTCCAGGTCGCGAAAGCAGCATTGCTTCGACAATAAATAATTTATTTAAATTAGGAGCAGAAGTGATTTATGAAAAAGTTTCAGAAGTTCATGTTTCTGGTCACGCCAGTAGTGAAGAGTTGAAGCTGATGTTAAACTTAGCTAATCCTAAATTTTTTGTGCCTATTCATGGCGAATATCGTCATCTCATTCATCATGCTAAATTAGCTCATAAAGTAGGAATTCCAGAAAAGAACACCTTTATTTTAGAAAATGGAAAGAAATTAGAGCTCACTAAAGATAAAGCTCGGATTATTGGAAGTGTTAATTCAGGCATGGTCTTAGTAGACGGAAAAGGGGTAGGAGATATAGGTAATGTTGTTTTACGAGACCGTCAACATTTAGCTTCTGATGGGATGGTGGTGGTTTTGATTATCGTTCATAAGCAAAGTAGAAAGTTATTTTCTCCAATAGAGATTATTTCTCGAGGTTTTGTTTATGCCAAAGAATCAGAAAGCTTACTTTCTAAAGCTAAACAAAAAGCAGAAAAAGTTTTAGAAGAATGCCTTTCTCAAAATAGTGATTGGCCCGTTATCAAGAATACTGTTTCTGGAGTTTTAAAGAAGTTTTTTTATGAAGAGATGGAAAGAAGGCCAATGATCCTTCCTTTAATTGTAGAAATATAAAATTTCTACCTTATAGCACTATATTCTCAAACAACATGGAATCCCCCTTAATCCCCCTTTGATAAAGGGGGAAAGTAGCAAAGCTGCAGGGGGATTTAAATCGCTTACTTGTTTATTTATTCCTTATCTGATTGGAGTGATAAGTATCTTGTTTTTGGCACGGGACTAGAATCTGTTTTGTAAAATCTCATAATGAGAATTGCTGTTAATAACTACTATATTGTTGCTTTAAATTAACAACATTCATTAGTTCCATAAAACTTTATTTATTATAGAGAAATATTTAAGTTATGGAGATAATAAAAGCATTAATTTTAGGCTTAGTTCAAGGTCTGACTGAATTTTTACCTGTCAGTAGCTCGGGACATTTAGTCATCATGCAACATTACTTAAATTTTCCTCTTCCTCCGCTATTCTTTGATATTATCCTCCACCTAGGTACTTTAATTTCCGTAGTTTATGTATTTAAAGATGACCTCTTGGCGATGCTAAAGAGTACTATGAGATATTTTAGAAAGAAAGACTTCATTAATAATGAAATTTGGTTTTTATTGATGATCATCTTAGGAACTATACCTACCGGAATAATAGGACTTCTTTTTAAGCCTTATTTTGAACGTTTATTTACTTCGGTATTATCAGTAGGTTTTGCTTTAGTGGCTACCGCAGTTATCTTATTTTTAGCTGAAATTTTAAATAAACCAGGAAAGAAAGAAAAGATCAACGTGGTCAATGCTCTCTCAATAGGAATAATGCAAGGAGTAGCCATTATTCCAGGGATATCACGGTCAGGTATTACTATTTCTACCGGGATAATGCAAAATATAAATAGAGAAATAGCCACTAAATACTCATTCTTACTCTCTATACCGGCTATTTTAGGAGCAGTAACCTTAGATCTTAGTAGTGCTAATAATATGGAGATCATGTCTAATCATTGGCATCTTTACCTTGGAGGGGGCTTGGTGGCTACTGTTTCAGGAATATTGGCGATTAAGGTTTTATTATGGATGTTAAGAAGATATAAGCTTTATATTTTTAGTGTTTATTGTTTAATGATAGGGTGGTGGGTTATTTGGGAAAGTATATAGAGAAAAGTTTTATGAAAAATTCCAATGACCAAAATAAAAAATCATCTATTGCTTCTGAAATATCAGGAATTATTTTTATTACTTTAGCTATCTTGTCTTTAGTTAGCTTACTTGGTTACCACGAAGGTGATCATAAATCTATTAATTGGTTTACCTCAAAACTTGATCAAACAGATCTTAAAAATTATGCGGGTATTATAGGAGTTTACTTATCTTCTGGGCTATTTTTTCTCTTTGGCATAGGAGCATTTTTTATTCCTGCGATCTTAGGAATCTTAGGAATTAACAAATTTAAAAAGATAAATCCCTGGCCAAAGAGTTATATTATTGGTTTTTTAATTCTTTCTCTATCAATGCCTACTTTTTTAGCTGCTCTTCATAGTTCTTCTGAAATTTCTGATAAAACTTTCCATCTTTATGGTTTAACAGGGAGTAATCTTTCTGTCATTTTAAAAAGATATTTTGGGGTAGCAGATTACTTATTTATTATCTTTTTTATCTTATTGGGAATTATTTTAGCCTTCCGTTTTTCTCTGATTAACTTTTTTAATCTTTTAAAAAAATTTAATCTTTATTTAATTAATAATTTAATTAGTAAAGTAAAAAAAAACAGATCCAGAAGGAGATTGGAAAAAAATATAGTCGAAAGCAATTTTAAGCCACTAATAGAAAAGGAAGATAAGAAGATCCAAGTAAAACCTAAACCAATTGTAGAACCTATTCAAGAAAATGAAGAAGATTTAAAAGAGTCAAAGCCTTGCCCATCTTTTTTATACCAACTTCCCCCTCTTTCTTTACTTCAAGATGTTGAGTTCGTAGAGACAGAAGAGAGTAAAGAAGATATTCTTTCCTATGCTCATCAATTAGAAGATACTTTAGCTAATTTTAATATTGAAGCTAAGGTAGTTCAAGTAAGCAAGGGTCCTGTGGTAACGAGATACGAATTACAACCTTCTTCTGGAACAAAAGTTTCTAGTATTGTTAGCCTAAGTGATGATATTGCTTTAGCATTAGCGGCTCTTAGTGTGCGAATTGAAGCACCTATTCCCGGTAAACAAGCTATAGGCATAGAGATTCCTAATAAAAAGAGGAGGTTAGTTTCTTTAAAAGAAATACTTTCTTCTTCGGGATATAAAAATGAAGATTCTTTACTTTCTTTAGCCTTAGGAAAAGATATCTCAGGAGAAGTAGTGGTTGGCAATTTAGGGAAGATGCCTCATCTTTTAGTGGCTGGAACGACTGGCTCAGGTAAGAGTGTTTGTATTAATTCTGTTATTACCTCTCTTTTGTACAATGCCTCACCTTCTCAGTTGAAGCTTATCTTAATTGATCCTAAAAGAGTAGAACTTAGTGGCTTTAATGGCATACCTCATTTATTAGTTCCAGTGGTTACCGATCCTAAGCGAACTTCTCAAGTTCTTTCTTGGTTAGTCACGGAAATGGAAGAAAGGTATGAATTATTAGCATATCATGGAGTTAGAGATATAGAATCTTTCAATCAAGATCCTCCAAAACAAATACCAGAAGGCTTAAAGGTCTGCCTTGATTCTTTGGCTGGCGATCAGAAGCTTCCTTGCATTGTAACGGTGATTGATGAATTAGCTGATCTAATGATGGCTTCTGCAAAATCAGCAAAAGACTGCGAAGAATCAATTACCCGGATTGCTCAGATGGCTCGAGCGGTAGGAATTCATTTAGTTATTGCTACTCAAAGGCCTACAGTCAATGTCATCACCGGTTTAATAAAAGCTAATTTTCCTTCGAGAATTGCTTTTCAAGTCTCTTCTAAGATTGATTCTCGAACTATTTTAGATATGAACGGTGCTGAAAAATTATTAGGTCAAGGTGATATGTTATTCTTACCTGGAGGAATACCTAAGCCTATTCGGATTCAATGTGCCTATCTCTCTAGCCAAGAGTTAGAAGCGGTAGTAAATTTTATTAAAAAACAACCATTCCTTAACTCCCAGCAGGTAAAGATGGAATATGAAATATTTGAGAAAAAAGATAGTAGTAATTTAGATAATCAAGAGGTAGATGACGAACTTTACGAAAAAGCAGTTAACTTGACCATGGAGAGTGATCAAATTTCTACTTCTATGCTTCAAAGGTATCTTCGGATTGGATATAATCGAGCTGCTCGCTTAGTAGATATGATGGAAGCAGAAGGAATTATTGGGTCAACTAATGGAAGTAAACCTCGAGAGGTTTTAATTAAAAATCCTTTAGAGAGGGTTTAATTTATGAGTGTAGCTAATATCTTAACTCTTACTAGAGTTTTACTTGTCCCACCATTCTTATACTTTATTTCCTGTAAGAGTTTCTTTTTTCAAAACGTGGCTTTATTTATCTTTATCTTAGCCGCCGTAACTGACATGTTAGATGGATATTTTGCCAGGCGGAATAAGATTATTACTAACTGGGGAAAATTTATGGACCCCTTAGCTGATAAAATATTAATTTCTGCTGCTTTTATCTCATTCGTGAGTATTCCTTCTTTATATATTCCTGCTTGGATGGTGGTTTTAATTATTAGTAGAGAATTTATTATTACTGGCCTGCGATTAATTGCCAGCAATGAAGGAACGGTAGTAGCTGCTTCTATGGAAGGCAAAGTAAAGACTACTTCTCAAATTATAACTATTATTGCCATTTTGCTTCTCCTTACCTTCAAAAGTTATCTTAATCAAGATAATATTTATCAAAGTTTAAGTTACGAACCGAGACTTTTTATAGAGTATATTTTTCACTTACTTCCTTACTCTTTAGTTCTCGCCACTACCTTCTTTACTTTATATTCAGGAGTAAGTTATCTTATTGAGTATAAGGACTTAGTTTGTGATTTAAGATAGCCAGTCTTTTATTATCTATAAGGACTTATTTTGGGATTTAAGATAGCCAGTCTTTTATTATCTATAAGGACTTATTTTGGGATTTAAGATAGCCAGATCTTTTATTATCTACTTGGCTTCTTTGTCTTTTGTAGGATATTTTCCTTTTTTTCCTGGAACACTGGGAACTTTATTAGCTTTGTTGGCTTATCTATATTTATCTAAGGTTACCTTAAGTGTTTTTTGGTATGGTTTAATCTTAGTTTCATTAATATTGATCGGTGTTCTTATCTGTCATTTAGCGGAAAAATTTTTAAGCGAAAAGGACCCACCCCAAATAATCTTAGATGAATTTTTAGGATATCTAGTGGCTGTTTTCTTAATTCCCTTTGACCTAAGAAATATAGTTGCTTCTTTCCTTTTGTTTCGATTTTTAGACATAAGTAAACCTTTTTTTATAAAGAAACTTCAAAATATCTCAGGAGGAATAGGGATCTTAGCTGATGATTTAGCCGCTGGAATAATAACTAATTTAATTCTTCGCCTAAGTCAGTTACTTGAGAAATTAATTAAATAAACTTAATTTTCCGCAGCCGTAATAGGATAACTTATTAATGAGCTTTAATCAATCAAGTTTAAACTTTATCAGAACTTTTATCGCTATTAATATTGAAGATAAGATAAAAGAGGAGATAAGTAAGATTATAAAAGCCTTAAAGAATGATCAAGATGAAATTAAGTGGATAGAAAAAGAATCCTTTCATCTTACTCTTAAATTTTTAGGAAATGTAAGGATCTTCCAAGTGGAAGAAATTTATGAGAAACTTCAAATTATTGCTGGTAGTATTTTACCTTTTAAGATAAGCTTCTCTAATTTAGACATAATTCTAAATAAAAAGACACCTAAGATTATTTGGGTGGGCATAAAAGAAGGGAGTAAAGAACTAATGGAATTAACCGAAGAGATAGAAATTTCATTAGCCGACCTGGGTTTTCTTAAAGAAGAAAGAAGATATACTCCTCATCTGACCTTAGGAAGAATCAAAAGAATAAATGAGAGAGAGAACTTCATAGAAAAGGCCAAGAAGATAGATCATTTAGAGGCTCATTCTTTTATAGCTAAGAAGATAGGAATTATAAAGAGCACTCTTACCCCAAAAGGAGCTGTTTATACCCAACTTAAGGAGGTGTTTTTGTAACCGTTCAGCTGTCAGCAGTCAGGCTGAACGCTTCTGTATTTTTAAGATTTGTAACTATTTACCCAAGTGAAGTGCCTTTTCTGTAACTCATTGAAATTCATTTCAAATTTAATTTGCAATGAAGTTTTTTTTAAAGAACACTTCAGTTGAATAGAGTGTTACTAAGATTTTAATATTGCTGTAACAAAGATTTTAATATTGCTTGACAAAATAATAGTCTATCTTTTAAAATAAAAAAAAAGGAGGATGATTGGTGGTTTTAACGCAAGAAAGTAAAGAAAAAGCTTTAGATATGGCCATATCTCAAATTGAAAAACAATTTGGGAAAGGTTCAGTCATGCGATTAGGAGATGAAAGGATAATAAAAGATATCTCTGTAATTCCTACCGGATCTTTATCTTTAGACATTGCTATTGGTGTGGGAGGGATACCCCGAGGCAGGGTAATTGAAATTTATGGCCAGGAATCTTCGGGAAAGACCACTTTAACTCTTCATATCATTGCTCAGGCCCAAAAACAAGGGGGCATAGCTGCTTTTATTGATGCAGAGCATGCCTTAGATCCAACCCATGCTAAAAAGATTGGAGTAGATATAGATAGTTTGTTAATCTCCCAACCTGATACCGGAGAGCAAGCTTTGGAAATTACGGAGACTTTAGTCAGAAGTGGAGCTATAGATGTGGTGGTCATTGATTCTGTAGCTGCTTTGACACCCAAAGCTGAAATTGAAGGTGAAATGGGAGATAGTCATATGGGCTTACAAGCTCGTTTAATGTCACAAGCTTTACGTAAATTAACGGCCGTAGTGAGCAAGTCCAATACCGCAGTTATCTTTATTAATCAAATTCGGATGAAGATAGGGGTGATGTTTGGTAATCCAGAAACTACTACCGGTGGAAATGCTCTTAAATTTTACTCTTCTTTAAGATTAGACATGCGTACTATAGAATTAATTAAAGAAGGAGATGTGGTTATTGGTAACCGCGTAAAAGTAAAAGTAGCTAAAAATAAGATTGCTCCTCCTTTTAGGATTGCCGAGTTTGATATGATTTATAAGAGTGGTATTTCTTATGAAGGAAGTTTAATTGATTTAGCTTTAGAGAATAATTTTGTTCAAAGATCTGGTGCTTGGTTTTCTCTGGGGGACACCCGTTTAGGCCAAGGGCGAGAAAATGTCAAGAAATATCTCTTTGAGAATAAAGAAATCTGTAATCAATTAGAACAAGAGATTAAAAAGAAGTACCCATTTATTTATCTTTATTCTGAAAGTCAAGCTCTTAAGGAGTCTTCTAATCGCAAGGAAGATTAGCTAAGCAAAAGGTAAGAATTTATCTTAGAATTCCTAAATAATTTTAGAAGTGTAAAAGGTTATGCCCGGAGAAAAAATCTTAATTGTTGACGATGATCTAGAAATAGCTTTGGTCTTGAAAGCAATCTTTGAAAAAGAGAACTTTAGGCCTTATGCAGTTAATAATGGAAAGGAAGCTGTGGAATTAGCCAGGACATTATTTCCAGATCTAATTATTTTAGATATCCTTATGCCTAAGATTAGTGGTTATGAGGTATGTAAAAAACTACGGCATGATTTTCATACCAGTCATATTCCCATTATTGTTTTATCCGTTAAAGATCATACTCTTGACAAGATCAAAGGATTAAAGATAGGAGCAGATGATTATGTCACTAAACCATTTAGTAGTGAAGAATTAGTAGCTCGGATTAAAGCGGTCTTACGTCGGACTCATTTAGAAAGGGATTGTAACCCTTTAACTCAATTACCAGGAAATCTGGCGATTGAACATCAAATTAAGAATAGATTAAACTTAGGATTGCCCTTTGGTTTTATGTATGCAGATTTAGATAATTTTAAACCTTTTAATGATTATCATGGATATAGTAGGGGAGATTTAGCCATTAAACTTTTAGCTAATATTATCTTAAGTTCGATAAAAAAGCATGGAAATTTGGATGACTTTGTAGGTCATATCGGGGGAGATGATTTTATTATTATTACCCGAAAGATAGAGTCTATCGAGGATATTTGTAAGAATATTATCGAGAATTTAAAAGTATCTTCCCTTGATCTCTTTGGCCAAAAAGATCGTCAGCAAGGCTATTTTGAAATACTTGATCGCCGAGGAAATGCTAAAAAGTTTCCTGCCCGTTTAGACATTACTATTGCTATTACCTCTAACCAATATGCAAGCTTTACTAACTCTTTACAGATTAGTGATACTTTAGCTGAAATAAAGAAGTATGGCAAACAAGTAGAAGGAAGTGTTTTCATTATTGATCGCAGGGAAAAAAAGAAAATTACTAAACTTACAGATGTTATAGTACCGATTAATGAAAATTTGACTTAGAGCAAATTAGTTTGACTCCAAACGAGTTTATCTTTTATTACTTAATATCATTATTCCAAAACAACTACTATGCCATTTCAAAAGGATAATATGGCTGGCGAATTAATATTATTAGTAGATGATGAAGTAGATATGCTTAATCTTTTAAAAAGCTTCTTCATGGAAAATGGTTATTCCTGTATAGAAGCTCAAAGCGGTATTCAAGCTCTTGAAATTGCTCGAATGATTCATCCTGATTTGATTGTTTTAGATATTATGATGCCTCATATGGATGGCTTTGTTGTATGTCAAAAGCTAAAGAATGATTATGTGACCAGTCATATTCCTATTGTGCTTCTTACTGTAAAAAGAGAAACTTCTGATCGGGTAAAAGGCTTAGAATTAGGGGCTGATGATTATATAGCTAAACCATTTGATCTTTCTGAGCTCTTGGCTCGAGTTAAAGCGGTCTTACGTCGGACTCATTTAGAAAGGGATTGTAACCCTTTAACTCAATTACCAGGAAATCTGGCTATTGAACATCAAATTAAGAATAGATTAAAGAATGATACTCCTTTTGCCTTTTTATATGCCGACATAGATGATTTTAAGTTTTTTAATGATTATTATGGATATAGTAGGGGTGATTACGCCATTAAGACTTTTTCTAATGTGATCTTGTCTTCGATAAGAAAGCACGGAAGTTCAGAGGATTTTGTAGGTCATATCGGGGGAGATGATTTTATTGTTATTACTAAGTTAGAGGCAGCTATTGACATTTGTAAAGACATTATTGAAAATACTGCCTTTTCTATACCTCAATTATTTGATGAAGAAGATCTAAAGAGAGGTTATTTTGAAACCTTGACCCGAAGAGGAAAGAAAAAAGTTGCTGCTAATCTTACCGTGACTATTGCAGTAACTACTACTGAATACAGTCAGTTTGAAAATTCCATGGAAATAAGTAGCATCTTAGCAGCGCTAAAACGTTATGGGAAGAACAAAGGTGGCAATCTTTATGTAGTAGATCGGCGAAAAAAAGTTAGATAGGGATAGATAGAGATTAGATAGGAGTGGAAAAGGTATGGATAAAGAGACGATCTTAATTGTGGATGATGATCTTGATTTAACTGAAATCCTAAAAACTGTTTTACAGAAAAAAGGTTATAAAACCCTTATTGCGGAAAATGGTTTTTTAGCCTTGGAATTAGCCTTTAATCATAACCCATCTTTAATCTTGTTAGATGTGATGATGCCTGAGTTAGATGGCTTTGGAGTATGTCAAAAACTAAGAGATAATTTTTATACCAGTCATATTCCTATCATTATGTTAACTTGTCGGGAGGAGTTAGAGAGTAAAGTTAAAGGACTTACTTTAGGAGCAGATGATTATGTAACTAAGCCTTTTAATTTTTCAGAGCTTTTAGCTCGCATTAAAGCTGTCTTAAGACGAACCCATAGGGAACGAGGTTCTAATCCTTTAACAGCTTTACCAGGGGGCAACTTAATTGAAGAACAAATAAAGAAGAGATTAAGGGAAGGTAAATATTCAGCTTTCTTATATTTAGACTTAAATTACTTCAAGGCTTATAATGATTATTATGGATACAAGAGAGGTGATCAGGTTATTAAGCATCTGGCTGAAGTTTTGCTTACCGCAATTGAGAAAGATAAAGATAGGGATGATTTTGTTGGTCATATCGGGGGAGATGATTTTATTATTATTACTACTCCTCAAAAATCAGAAGTATTAGCTAATCAAATTATTAAGAAGATAGAAGAGACTTCTCACCAGTTTTTTGAGGATCGGGATTTAAAGGCTAGGTCTATTGAGATTAAGACTCGATCAGGGGAGGTAAATAAGTATCCGGCCAAAATTACTGTTACCATCGGGGGTATTTCTAGTCAAGATCTGAATATAAAGAGCCATATTCAGGTAAGTGATTCCTTAGCAGAAATTAAGCGATATTTAAAGAAAAAAGAAGGAAGTAATTTTATGGTAGAGAGAAGAAAAATTTAAATTGTCATGTTTAAGATTAAGGAGAATATAGCTAAATGATTATTGCGCAGCAAAAACCAATTCAAGAAATAGAGGCGATGGTGGCTGGTTACCAGAAAATTTTAGTGGTTGGTTGTGGTACTTGTGTTACAGTTTGCATGGCTGGTGGAGAAAAGGAAGTAGGCATTATGGCTTCTTGTTTACGAATGTCCTTAAGATTGGCTGGGAAAACCCCAGAAATTATTGAGGAATGTATTCAACGGCAATGTGAGTGGGAATTTGTAGATGAGTTAAAGGATAAAGTAGCCAGGGTAGAAGCCATAATTTCTTCTGCTTGTGGAGTAGGAGTACAAGCACTGGTGGAACGATTTAGTAATAAGCCAATTTATCCAGCTCTTAATACCAGCTTCATGGGACTTCCCCAAGAGCCTGGTTTTTGGTTAGAAACCTGTCGGGGTTGCGGAAATTGTGGCTTAGGTAAATTTGGCGGTATTTGTCCTATTGCTCGTTGCTCAAAGACATTACTTAATGGTCCTTGTGGTGGCAGCCAGAATGGTAAATGCGAGATAGATAAAGAGATGAATTGCGGCTGGCAGTTAATCTACCAACGACTAAAAGCATTAGGGCAGATTAATCAGATAGAGGAGATAGTTTTACCTAAAGATTGGTCCACAGATAGAGATAAAGGACAACGAAGGATAGTCAGAGAAGATGTCTATTCTAATAGTTATAACGAAAACCAGACATTAAGAAATAATACCAAGTAATAAAAAATAAACTTCAAGGGCTACCTTGTTTGGAGTTAAAAATTAATTTGCTCTAGATCAAATTTTTTCATTAATAGGTGCTCTATATGAACAGACCGTTTAAGGAAGTTCTAAAATCAGGTGAGTTTGTAGTTACTTCAGAGATTGGGCCTCCCAAAGGAACTAATATTGAGAAGATGATGCATCACATAGAGATGCTAAAGGATAAAGTCCATGGAATGAATGTGACCGATAATCAATCGTCAGTGATGAGGCTTTCTTCTTTGGCCACCTGCCATCTCATTAAAGACCACGGCGGTGAGCCCATTTTGCAAATGACTTGTCGTGATCGTAATCGGATGGCTTTACAATCTGATTTGATTAGTTCTCATGTTTTAGGTGTTCATAATGTTCTTTGTCTGACTGGCGACCATATCAGTTTGGGTGATCATAAAGGAGCTAAACAAGTCTTTGATTTAGATTCAGTTCAATTGATTACTACAGTAAGGACATTGGAGCAAGGTAGAGATATTGGTGGAAACGCCCTTGATGGAACAGTAGAGTTTTGTCTGGGGGCTACGGTTACACCTGAAGCTGATCAGATGGAATCACAATTATTAAAGTTTCGCAAAAAAGTTAAAGCTGGGGCAGAGTTTTTCCAGACTCAAGCAGTTTATGATCTGAATAAACTAAGGATGTTCACGGAGTATGCCCATCAATTTAAGGTAAAGATCTTAGCCGGAATTTTAGTTCTTACCTCGGCAGGTATGGCCAAGTATCTTAATGCTAACGTAGCTGGTATTATTGTTCCCCAAGAGCTGATTGAAGAAATGGCCGGGGTAGAAAAAGGTAAAGGATTACAGAAAGGAATGGAGATTGCTGCCCGGCAAATTAAGCAGATAAAGGATGAAAAAATAAGCGACGGAATTCATCTCATGGCCATTGGTAAGGAAGAGATAGTGCCAGAAATACTGGAGATGGCTAAAGTAAAAATATAACTAGTGTCCTGTCAACTTTCAATTGTCGGATAGAGGCGAGTATTATAGTCTTGAGTCTATGATCTATCGTCTTCTTTGGCTACTTTTTTGCAAACCTGATTTATTTGGGCATAACATAAAAGGAGGGAAAGATGGTTAATGGTTGTTTAAGATGGTGGCTACTGGTAATTTTAACAGTAACTTTAGTCATGCCTTTGGGTTGCGCGAAGCGAGAGCGAGAATCTAAGCAAGTAAAGAAAGAACAAATTAATTTCTTTAATGAAGCTATGAAAAATTTAGAAGAAGCAGGGGTAGCTTTAAATTTTAGCGATCTGGCAAATTATACAAAGCAAGATAAAGTATTAACTAATCCTACTAAGTTAATAGATTCTCAAAAAGTAGACAGGGCAGTAAAACTCTTATATCAAGTATTAGGAATATCATCTGGTCAAGTTACAGGAATGAGTAATATCATGGCGGTGGAGGACCCAAGTGGATTAAGTGAGGTAGATTTAGCTTACTGTTATCTGGAATTAGCTCGACTTTATGTCTTAAAAGCTGCTTTTATTGCTAATTCAGGCGCTAATAAATTTGAGGTAAGACTTTCTTCTGATGGAAAGTATATTTTTAATACTGGGGGAATAACTGCAGAAAATATTAGTGATCAGGAAATTCAAGATTTTACAAATATGATCTATATTTTACTTGGAATAGAGTTAAAACGTAACGGAACCTCTTATCTTACAAAGGATATCAAAAATATATATTATCCTTATGAATACGGGGATTTTAAAGGAGCCTTAGCCTTAGCCTTAAAGTTTGTAAATCTTTCTGGTAATGTTCTTCCAGAGGATATTGTCAAGGCTCTGACCGAAGTTAAAGTTTATATAGAAAAGTTTAAAAGTAATGTTGGGGGAAATATTATTCCTTGGGGCTTTGAAGAAGTAAATTTAAAGATAGGAGGAGATAATGAAAAGATATACTTTATGGATAATAGCTTTAATCTTAATCTTGAAGAGCTTTGATCTTTATGCCGCTAGGCCTTTTGATTCATACAGCCTTCGACCTATGGGCATGGGTAATGCTTTTACGGCGGTAGCTGATGATTATAATGCTATCTACTTTAATCCTGCCGGTATTGCTATTCTCGATCGTTTTGATATCGATGTTCCTTTAAATCTTATGATCTCTCAAGATACCGCCAATTTATTAACGGAGATGTCAACAATATCTAATAACTTAGAAGCTTCTGAAGATGGAAGTAAAATTACTCCTCAATTTAAAGAAGCTGTAGATAAGCTATTAAAATTAACTGATGATACATTAGGAGGAAGAGCAGATCTTTCCCTGGGTTGGGTGTTACCTAATGTTAAATTAGGAGGTACTTATTTTGGTTTAGGATTAGGGGCTTATGCTCAGTTAGGAACAAAGGTCTATATTCAACCGGTGGGTCTTCCGATCCAAAAACCTTTTAACATCTTAAATGATGAGCTTATTGTTCAAACAGGATGTGATTATGTAGTCTCTGGTTCGTTAGCCATGATGGTTCCTTTTAAGGAATTTTCTGGGAATAGCTCTTTAGGAGTAACGATCAAAGCTCTTAATCGAGTCTATCTGGATAACGAAAAAGAACCGATTGTTTTTTCCTCTTTGTTAAGAGAAGATCTAAATGTAGAAAAATACTTCGATCTAAGTAAAGCTAAGTCTAAATCTGGAGTGGGCTTGGACTTAGGTTGGATGTATGAGTATAATAAAATGATTAGATTAGGATTGATGGTTAAAGATATTAGTAATTCTTTAAAGGTGGATCCAAACTTGAGAATAGGCATAGCGGTAAAACCTATGCAATCATTTGCTTTAGGTAAAAAGATTCCTCCGGTAGATGCTACTTTTGCCCTTGATCTGGATAACTTAAATAATAAAGTAAGAAAAGATAAGAAGTTTTTAGATAAACTTCATTTGGGCACCGAGCTTAAGTTAGCTCCTTTTAAGAATCGAGCCTTAGTTCTTTCTCTAAGAGCTGGAAATAATCAAGGTTATCTTACTTTAGGAACAGGTCTTAAGATCCTATGGCTCTTAAATGCTGATTATGCTTATTTTGGAGACCCTGTGGCTGATTGGCATAGCTTAAGTTTAAGATTTTCTATCTAAATGGTAGTCTTGACAATAATTGAATAATATGGCAAAATAAAAATAGAAAGGAGAGTAAATAAGGGAGTATATTTTAGACAAGGAGGTACATAACTCAAGGAAGGAGGTAATTTTCAAGATGAAGATAAATACTAATATTCCTGCCCTTGGTGCCCAAAGAAGCCTTGATAAAACCCAAGAAGAGCTGGCTAATAGGTTACTCAAGTTAACTACAGGTTATAAAATTAACCGGGCTGCAGATGATGCCGCTGGTTTAGCTATTTCAGAAAAATTACGCTCTCAAGTATCAGGCATAGGCCAAGAAGCAACCAATGAACTTGATCTGATCTCCAGAAATCAGGTAGCAGAAGGAGGTCTTGGTTCTACTTCAGATGCTTTACAAAGAATGAGAGAGCTTACTGTTCAAAGTGCTAATGGAACATTAACCGATCAAGATAAAGAACTAATCAATAAAGAAGTAGCTCAGCTTCAGGAGCAGATTGATTATAATGCTCAAACCACCCAGTTTAATACCAAGCAAGTCATTCC
Source organism: bacterium (assembly GCA_018830565.1). Classification (NCBI taxonomy): domain Bacteria; species bacterium. The sequence continues at coordinate 77,513 of JAHJRX010000045.1, forward strand.
TAATGCCACTACCACCGATTTAGGGATAGATAAAGGTTCTATCGATATTGTCAGTGACCCTCAAGCAGCCTTAGAAAAGTTTGATGCTGCTATTAATATGGTTTCAGAAAAAAGGGCTGATTTAGGAGCAGAGACCAATCGTAGCGAGCATAAGATTAATGGTCTTTTAATAGCTCAAGAAAATACCATGGCTGCAGAGTCGCGGATCCGAGATGCCGATATGGCTTTTGAGATGATGCACTTAGTTCGTAGCCAGATATTAGAAAAATCAGGAGTAATCATGGCCGGTCATGCTAATGTTCAACCAAAAACAGCTTTAGGTTTGTTGGGAGGAGCATAAAATAAGAGCCAAAAACTTTACCATAAAAAAAAAACTGCAAGATTATCTTGCAGTTTTTTTATGGACTTATATTCGTTGCAAAACAAAGGTTTTATCAGTTAAAGAAAGCAGTTTATACCTTCCACTACTTTTCTGACATCCACTTTAGTGTCACAACAAGGCCCAGAAGGTCTTTCATTAAATACTCCAAAGACAGGAATAGGAAAACTGTTCTTAATTCCTTCTTCTACCTCCTTTTCACAAGCAATAGCCACAATTCCTTGACATCTTTCTTTTTTTGCTTTTTGAAGAGCTAAAGTTCCTCCTTTTACTACAAACAGAGAAATTTGATATTGATGATAAATTTCTGTCAAATCCTTAAGATTGCAAGCTCCACAGCTTTGGCAATTTTTAATATCTACTACAATGTTTTGATGACAACTTGAGTTTTGTAAGCAATAAGGAGCTAAAATAAGAAGTCTTTTTGGTGAAACCCTGATCCACTTTCTCTTTAAAATAAAGTTATTAATATTCACATGAAGCTGGATAAGCTTTTGATCAGAAATAAATAGTAACTTCCCCGCTCCTATAGTTATTACAAAAAAAAGATTAATAAGATAAATTAAGCTTTTCGCCAAAAAAGACATAAAAATACTTAGTTAAATCTTAGTCGTCTTTATTTGTCATTTTGACAAATAAGAATTATCAGTTAGTAAAAAGGGACAAACTAACAAGAAGTTGACAAGATTGCCCTGACTAATGCTCAGACTTCCGAGCATTTTTTCGCTACCACTTTAGGAATTTGAAAATTCCTATCTAAATATTTAAACAGCTATTACTTTTTTAATTTCAGGTATTTCTTTCTTTAATGTAGCTTCTACTCCTTGTTGAAGAGTCATAGTTGACATAGAGCAACAACCACAAGCTCCTTTTAGTTTTACCTTGACTGTCCCTTCTTGGACATCTACTAATTCAATATCGCCGCCATCCGCTTGAAGATATGGCCTAATCTTAGTTAAAACCTTCTCTACTGAGTCACGCATAATTTCCTCCTCTTATCAATTGAAAATTTAGTTAAAACCTTCTCATAGGTTTTGTTTACCGGTAATTCATTAAAGTTATATCAGAACCAGAGGTTCATTTAACATCTATATTTCTTTATAGTATCCGTAACTATCTCAATAACAAGATTTACTTCTTCTCTGGTCATCTTCTGGTATAAAGGAAGAGATAATATTTGCTGATATAAAGATTCACAAATGGGAAAGTTTCCCCATTGATACTTAAACTTTTCTCTAAAATATTTATGTAAATGAAGAGGGAGATAATGAATATTAGTGCCAACTCCTGATTCTCTCAATACTCTTACCAAGTTATCTCGACTAATGGTGAGCATCTTTAGATTTAATTTAATGACATACAAATGCCAGGAAGTTTTAACTTCTGGCAAAACAGTAGGAGTTTTAATCTCTGGAATTTGTTCAAAGGCTTGGTTATACATTTCAGCATACTGATCTCTTGTTATTTGAAATCTATCTACCTTTTTAAGCTGGCTAATACCCATGGCCGCTTGAAGATCCATCATATTATACTTAAATCCTAATTCTTCTACTTCATAGTGCCAATAATCTTCACTCTTATTTCGCTTCCAGGCATCACTTTCTATGCCAAAAAATCGTAATTTTTTGGCTTTCTCTGCTATCTCTTGACTTTCCGTAGCGATCATCCCTCCTTCGCCAGAAATGACATTTTTAACTGCATGAAAACTAAAGCATGCCCCTAAACCAAAAGAACCAACTTTTTTCCCTTTATACTCTGCTCCAATCGCATGAGCGGCATCTTCCAAAAGAAAGAGATGATGCCTTTGGGCAATCTCCCTTATTTCGTCTAATTGAGCTGGCTGTCCCCCATAGTGGGTTAAAAGAATAGCTTTAGTTCTTGGAGTAATAGCTTCTTCTATCTTAGAAGGGTCAATATTAAAAGTATCTTCTCTTACCTCTACAAATACAGGGGTAGCTTTTTGATAAAGAATAGCGTTAGATGTAGCTACAAAAGTAAAAGGAGTAGTAATAACCTCATCTTCTTCTTTAATATTTAAAGTAGCTAATAAGAGATGTAAGGCTGAAGTGCAAGAATTTAAAGCCACCGCATATTTACAGCCAATATATTCTTTAAAACTTTTTTCAAATTCAATTACCTTAGGACCAGAAACAATCCAATCAGACCTTAAGACTTCTAAAACAGATTGAATATCATCTTCCTCTAATAAATGAGCTATAAAGGGAATAAATTTAGCCTTCATCTTGAGTGTATCTTTGTATTAAATGAGCAATAATCTCTACGGTCTCTTTCTTTAATTCAGGATAGATAGGAAGAGACAGCACTTCACGAGCTGCTCTTTCGCTTTCTGGAAAATCTCCTTTTTTGTACTTTAAATAAGAAAAGGCTTCCTGAAGGTGAAGAGGAATAGGATAATGAACAGCGGTAGGAATTCCTTCGTCTAAAAGTCTCATGCTTAGTCGATCTCTCTCTTTAGCCCTAATGGTATATTGATTATAGACATGAAGATTAAACGATTCTACAAAAGGAGTTTTTACTCTGGCCTGGCTTAAAAGATCTGTATATTTAGTAGCAATATTTCTTCTCTTTTTTATCCAATCACCTAAGTATCTTAACTTTACTCTTAAGATAGCCGCTTGAATTTCATCCAAGCGAGCGTTAGTGCCAATGTACTTATGAATATATCTTTCCGATGACCCATGGACACGAAGCATTTTTAGTTTCTGGTAAATTTCTTCATCATTAGTAAGGATCATTCCCCCGTCACCATAGCCACCTAAATTTTTAGCTGGAAAGAAACTTAAAGCACCTACCTGTCCAAAAGAACCAACTTTTTTCCCTTTATATTCTGCTCCTATGGCTTGAGCGGCATCTTCCACGATCGTTAAATTATATTTAAGAGCTAAGTCTAAAAGAAAGTCCATATCGGCTGGTTGTCCATATAAATGGACAGGAATAATAGCTTTAGTTCTTGGGGTAATAGCTTCTTCTATCTTAGAAATGTCGATATTAAAAGTATGAGGATTAATATCTACAAAGACAGGTTTAGCTCTTAAAAGAGCAATTACTTCTGCCGTTGCTATAAAAGTAAAGGGAGTAGTAATTATCTCATCATCAGGTCTTATATCTAATGCTAATAAAGGAAGAAATAAAGCCTCGGTTCCAGAAGCTACTCCAACCGCATATTTTGTTTGACAATAATCAGCTATCTCTTTTTCTAAGAAAACTACTTCTTCTCCTAAGATAAAAGAACCACTTTCTACTACTTTTTTAATAGCTTGATCAATCTCATCCTTAATAAGTTGATATTCTGCTTTTAAGTCGATAAGAGGAGTAATAAATTTTTTAGACATGCTCTTCTTTTTTCCAAACTAAGTTATCTATTAAGCGAACCTTACCAAATCTAACCGCTAAAGCTACCAAAGCTTCTTTATTAATATAGTCAAGATCAGTAAGATAGGCAGGATCACAGATCTTAATATATTCAATCTCAGCTAAAGGCTCTTGGTTAATTAGACTATTCATTTGTTTAATAATGAGCTTTGGATCCTTAACATCCTTCTCTAAAAGAGAGAAGGCTTTTCTTAGAGATTGGGATAAAATAACAGCTCTTTTTTGCTCTTCTAAAGTTAAATCCTTGTTTCGAGAGCTTAAAGCTAAATTACCTTCATTTCTAACCGTAGGTAAGGTTATAATTTCGAGATCAAAATTTAAATCCTTGACCAATCTTTTAACTATTTCAACTTGTTGGTAATCCTTTAATCCAAAATAAGCTCGATGAGGTTTAGTAATATTAAATAACTTGGTAACTACCGTAGCTACTCCTTGAAAATGGCCAGGTCGATATTTTCCGCATAGATTAGTACTCAGCTTATTTACATTTACAAAAGTTAGCTGGTCTTCAGGATACATCTCTTTTATAGAAGGAATAAAAACAGTATCTACTTTAAATCTCCTGCAAATATCTAAGTCTTCATCTAAAGGACGAGGATAAAAATTAAGGTCATCTTGATCGTTAAACTGGATAGAATTGACAAAAATACTTACTATTGTCCAATCATTCCCTTCTTTACATTTTTCAATTAAACTTATATGTCCTTGGTGCAAGGCACCCATAGTAGGAACAAAGCCGATCTCTTTATTTTTTGCTCTTAAACAAGAACTCTTCTCTTGTATTTCTTTAATCTTGGCAATAATTTCCATAAAGAAGATTTATCTATGTATTTCTTTAATCTTGGTAACAATTTCCATAAACAAAAAACTTATTTATGTATTTCTTTAATTTTAGTAATAATTTTCATAAAGAAGATTTATTTAATGGGGGTGATTTAAAGATGTAGTTCAAAATTAAGGAGGAAAAGTTTTTAACAAACTTTTATTAATAAAGATACTAATCTTTCTTTTCTTCTTTAGCTTGAATAAGGACGAAACACTCTAAACAACGTCCTTTATTATCTCGTTTGCAACAAGGGATATGAGGAGTATCCCAACAATCAGTGCCATTCTTGTAAGCATCACAGACTATATAACAACTTGCTGGACAATACCTAATTTCAAAACATCGCTTCATGTTTTACCTTGCCAGGAAATATAGATTAAAACTTAGATTTAAAGAACCAAAATTGAGCCAAAATTATCTTTTCAATCTAAAACAAATATTACTTTACATTCTTTAAGAAAGCTTAGATTTTGATTTAATTTATAAAGTAAAGCCGCATCGTTATTGCTTATCACTACATCTGTCTTTTGCTTTCCAGAAAAGTTTAAAGCTTTAATAACTAAAGGATTATCTTTTACTCTATCAATCTTACAAGCTTCTTCTAAATCTTTAGCATATCCAACCATGCCAAACCTCTCAGCAAAATCAGAACTTACCGAAGCACTGCCATAAATCTCTTGGCCTTCTTCGCTTAAGATTTTAGGATTCATGGCTGGGCAAATCTCAATGCCTTGAGCATTAATCACTAAACCAGTAAAGGGTTTAGTGAAATCTATGGCTGGCATTTTAGCCTCTTCCTGCAAAGAAGGAAGGTAAGTTTTTTCAGGAATAGTTTTTTCGTCTTTTTCTTTTTCTATTTCTAAAGAAGGCTTAGGAAAGAAGATTCCGCTTAAGCTACCTACGCCACTTAAAGCAATGGTTAGTTCTACTTTTACCGTTCCATCCGACATATATTTAGGTTCGGAAATCTTTGCCCCCTTGATAAAACCTTGAACTTCAGCCCTAATTACATCGCTTTCCACCGCACTCTCTTTAACTGTGGTCTGGGCGTCTACTCTCACCGCATTTACCGCTTCTAATAAGTTTCGATAAGCATCGACTTTAGCTGCTCTTTCGGCCATTAACCTCGCTTGGCCGGGATGCATGTTTTTTGGAGGAAATCCCCACCCTTCAGCAGCAACAATTCCTTTTTCCCAATCTATTGCTCCCTTTTCGTAGGTTTCCACAAGTCCGCAAAAAGCCGTAGTAAAAGAAATAGTAGTAAAAGAAATAATTAATAATAAGCTTATAATTAGTGGAAAAATAATTAAATTTTTCTTCATCTTTAACTCCCCTCAACTTAACCTATCTTTAATTTAACCTACTAATTAAATAGTGCCCCATTAAAATCATTTTGTCAATAATTTTTTATATTATTGAACTTGTAATTAAATAAATTTAAAGTCTTAAGAGGAAGATCTAATTATTTACATCTCCTCAAAATTATCAAAAAATATTTTTATTTCTTTTTGAGCATCTTCTTTGTTTTTACTTCGATGAACTAAATTTTTTAATATTCTTCTTTCGCTTAAAGAGTTTTCCATGCTATCCTTACTCATGCTTCTTATGGTTCCTTTTTCTGCTTTTTGAGGATCGGTGTCTCCAACAATCTTACTAATTTCAGCAAAAAATCCTTCTTTATATTGAAAATCATCTTTTTCTTCTAATGTCATCACCTCAATAGATTTATTTTGGTAGTAATCAAAAAACCAAGGGTAAAATACTTCATCTTTATGTTCTTCATATAATTTAGCAATCTTTTCTAAAGGTACTTTAGGGTATTTTTTTGAAGTTATGATTTTAGCTAAAGGAAGGATCTTTTCTAAGATCTTTCTTCTTTTTTTAATCCCTTCTGGTTTAATCATAAAGAATGTTTTTTGTTTCATGATTAGCTAAGGTAATTTATTTTCATTAAAGTTAACTACCCTTACTTCTCTAAGAAAGTTTTCTTGGTGATCGGAAGTGTGAATAGTATTTTCTAAGATAGATTCACTATAAGCATATCTTACTAATTTTAAGGCTGTTTCTCTAATTTGACAAAGAGCCCCTCTTCCTTCATAAAGGAGAGCTAAGGACTTTTTGTCACTCATGAAATTTACTAGTTCTTCAAAGAAAGGCTTATCTTTATGGACTAGATAAAACTCTTCCATTTGTTCTTTGGTAGGTATTTGGATCTTAGCTCCCACAATGTACATTCCAGTTAGAGAAATAGCATTAACTACATCTCCAATCCGAGGATCATAACTACCTTCAAAAGTATTTGGTTTTATAAGTACTAAACTATTATCTACTTCTTTAACCATATTATCTGGATAAATAACAGAATTTTTAAGTGGTCCTCCTCTATCTTTATACTTATTCCAGAATAAAGATAATTGAGCTTCTGCTTCTTCTTTGTTATTAGGAGCAGAAGCAGGAAATTCAGACATGATAACTTTTTTATCCGCTGACATTTTAAAAAAGCCGTATCTACCTAAGATAGTAACACCGTTTCTTATTCTTATATCACCCACTAACTTGCTTATTTTTTTAACAGCATCTTCTCCTTCAATTACTAAATTAAACACTCTTTTGTAGTTGTATTTTTCTTTATCAAGATTCTCTTTATTGCAAATATATTCTTTAAAACTCTCTTGAATTATTCTTTCTTCTTGATCTTTTTTCAAGACTAAGGTATCGCAAAAATCTTTAGCAAATTGATCATCCATCTTGTAAATATCAGCACCAATAATCTCTAATTTAGAACTTAATCCTGGCATGAATCTAATCATACTTATCAAATCCCCAGTAATAGACCGTTCTAAAGAGGTGTAGTATATATTAACTAAGGTTCTTTCTAGATGCATTTTTATCTCCAAAGTAAAAATTTATAAGTTTTAATTGTGTTTTTACCTATTATATGCAATCTGATAAATAACTTGACATAATAGTTGTATTTCCACCCCCTAACCCCCGCCAGCGGGGGTTACAAGCTTATCCCCCGCTGGCGGGGGTTAGGGGGTGGATTTTCCCTACGAGGTATGTCAACTTAACTAATGGATTGCATATATTAAAGTTAATTATCTTCAATTATCTATTTTTAAGATAATATCACATAGATAGATAAATGGTCAAACAATTACTTTTACACTACCAAAGTAATGCCTCAATTACAAGTGGTATAAAAATCCCTTGACAAAAACAAAACTTTATGTAACTTTACTTTAAAGTGGTTGTCGAGAGAAGTAAATTTATGGGGTTAAATCATTGTAGAGGTAGAGGAATTTGAAAAAATTCATAGGGTAGGGGTTACCACAAAGGGGAAAATAGTTTCTACTTGGTGAGGGATGACAGCTAAGAAAGGCGAGGAAGTCCGAGCATTCTTGAGCGCCACAGGGGCGAAGCCCCTATAAAAGATAATTCTAAGCATTAGCGAGGGTTATCTTGTAGTCAGACTAAAAAATAGACAAGGAGGCTATATGAGAAATATCTTAAGTATGGTTGTTTGTTTAGCTTTATCAATAATGGTAGGGTGTGGACCTAAGCCTATTAAGCAAGAATCTTTACTTGACACTCCTGAGTATCATTATAGCTTGGGGGCAAAATACTTAGAAGATAGAGATTATGAAAAAGCAGCTCAAGAATTTAACCGAGCCAAAGCTTTAAATCTTAAATATTGTTTAGCTTATATAGGATTAGGCTTGGTAGAAGCTGAAACTAAGAACTTTAAAAAAGCCTTTTCTTTAATGGAAGAAGCTAAAGACTTAGCCGAAACGAAGATAGAAAAAGTTGAATCTTTTATTGGCATGGGTAGAGTAATCTCTCTTAAAAGAGCAGGTGATGACTGGTTAGAAGATGCTTGCCAAGAGTTTAAAGAAGCTTTAAAAATAGATTCAAGCAATAGTAAGATTTACTATTTTAGAGGCATAGCTTATGAAAAAGCTTATCAGTTTTCTAAATCAGGTGATGACTTTAGAAAAGTGTTAGACTTTAATACCTTATATCTTAAAGAAGCTAATGAAGAATGGGCCAAGGTCCAGAAGATAGAAAGAGCAGCTCCGGGCACGATGATAGGAAAGAAGATTGCCTTATTAGAAGAGACTGATCGGAGTGATATAGCGGCTTTATTTATAGCGGAATTAAATTTAGATAGATTTTTAAGAAAAAGAATGCCTGAAGAAGTAGACACTAGTTTTAAAGCTCCTCAAGCTAAGACTGCTCTAAAATCAAAGTCTATAGAAGTTCCTAAAATTACTGATGTTAATGACCACTGGGCAAAAAACTATATTGAAGAAGTAGTTAAGTATGGAATTATTCCTACTTTTCCTGACCATACCTTTAAACCTGATGAATTAATTACTAAGACTACTTTTTGTAAAATGATCTTAGATTTAATCGTAGTTATTACCGGAGAGTATTCTTTGGAAACCAAGTTTATTGGATCTACTTCTCCCTTTAAAGATGTGAGATCTGACCATTTTGCTTTTCCAGCGATTATGGTTACTACCACCAGAGGTATCATTGAGCCCAAGGATAAGATTAATGGCTTATTTGGAGGATTAGATAAGGTTTCTGGTCCCGAAGCTTTATTGGTCTTAAGAAACTTAAAAACAGCCATGCAATGGTAAACAAAGAAAGGCTTTATTTATGAAAAAGAAACTAAGTATTTATTTACTCTTTTTACTCTTACTTTTGTCTTCTAAGAATATCATTCTGGCTCAAGAGATGTCCGATAAAAAAGAAGTGGTGGTAAATGGCCAGGGAGTAATTTATCAAAATGATTTAGCTCATGCTCGAGATTTAGCTATCTCTGATGCTTTACGAAGAGCTGTGGAAGAAGTGATGGGCACTTTTGTTCAAGCCGATACCTTGGTAAAAAACTATCAGCTGATTGAAGACCGTATTTATACTCAGACTAAAGGGTATATTAAAGATTACCAAGTCTTAAAAGAAAGCCAACTTCAAGGTGTTTATCAAGTTACCGTAAAAGCTACAGTTGGTCTTAAAAAGCTTCAAAGTGATTTAATGGCTATTAATATCCTTCAACAAAGAATGCATAAACCTCGAATTATGGTCATGGTTCTTAAAGAAAGATCCCTATCTGAGGGAGAAGATCTAAAAAAGTTTGATCTTTATGACTTAGTGAGTGAAGGGGAGATCATTAAGTCTCTTAAAGAAAAAGACTTTGAAGCAGTAGTGGAATCAAGTCAAATTAGAGAAGTGTATAGTCAAAGGGAAACTAAAAAAGCTTCCTGGGAAGATGATGCTTTAGTAGCTGAAATAGGAAAGAAATTAGGAGCAGATGTAGTGCTGATTGGTAAATCTAAATGGGAAAAAAGCGGAGCTTTGGATTTAGGTGGACTGGTATCTTGTCGAGCTTATATCGAGATAAAAGCTGTTAAATGCGATACCGAAGCTATCATTGGCACTAAGGGAGAAGTATCAACTGGTGTTGGCATTACCGAAAATGATGCTTCTCGAAAAGCCGCTGTTAAAGCAAGCCAAATAGTTGCTCTGGCCTTAATAGATCAAATATTAGAAGTTTGGTCAAAAGAGACTTCTGATAGCAGGTTAATTACTTTAGAAATTGCTAACTTATCTTTTGAAAACTTGTTAAAATTTGAAGATATTCTGAAGAATCAAATAAGGGGAATTAAAGCTTTACATAGAAGAAGTTTTAATGAAAATAAGGCCGTTGTTGAATTAGAAAGTAAGCAGAGTACGCAAGATTTAGCTACTGAGATTAGTAATAAAGATTTTGGCTTCTCAGTCTTAATTACTAATTTCTCGGCTAATAGATTAAAGATAGAAGCAAGATAGAAACAACAAGCAAAAGGAGATTTTTTTATGGGAGTATATATAGGTAGAAGCAGGAAAGCTCGGCGAGGTTATGGATTTGATGAAATAGCTTTAGTTCCAGGACTGGTTCCCGTTAACCCTGAAGATGTAGCTATAAATTTTAAATTAAGAGATTTTCGCTTTGAAGTTCCTATTATTGCTGCCGCCATGGATGGAGTAACAGATGTAAATTTTGCTATTCATATGTCTAAATTAGGGGGCTTGGCAGTCTTGAACTTAGAAGGGATTTACACTCGATATGAAGACCCAGCAGAGATTATAAATGATATTGTTAAAGCTACACCGCAAGAAGCTACTAACATTATTCAAAAGATGTATCTTACCCCAGTCAAAGAAGAACTTATTGAGAAAAAAATAAAAGAAATGAAAGCTGCCCAGGCGACCGTAGCGGTCTCAAGTATTCCTCAAAAAGCAGAAATGTTTGGCGAAATAGCCCAGCAAGCAGGGGCAGATATCTTTGTAGTTCAAGCTACGATTACTTCTGCTCGTTATCTTTCCTCTGATAAGAAATCTTTAAATTTTAAAGATTTTTGCCAAAAAATGAAGATTCCAGTAATAGTAGGGAATTGCGTTACTTATGAAAGTGCCTTAGGACTTATGGAATGTGGTATTGATGGCCTTTTAGTAGGGGTTGGCCCAGGTTCAGCTTGTACCACGCGGGGTGTTTTAGGAATAGGGGTGCCCCAAGTTACTGCAACAGCTGATTGTGCTGCCGCCAGAGACTTTTATTTTAATAAAACTTCTCGATATGTACCTATTATTACTGATGGAGGAATGAGTGTAGGAGGTGATATTTGTAAAGCCTTCTCTTCTGGAGCTGATGCGGTGATGATTGGCTCTGCTTTTGCCAAGTCTAAAGAAGCTCCAGGAAAAGGTTATCATTGGGGTATGGCTACCCCTCATAAAAATTTGCCTCGGGGAACGAGAATTTATGTAGGAGTAACTAGTTCCTTAGAAGAAATATTATTTGGTCCTGCTCATCTTGATGATGGCTCTCAAAACTTAGTAGGAGCTCTCAAGACTTCTATGGGTATGTGCGGCGCAAGGAATATTCGAGAAATGCAGTTATCCGAAATCATTATTGCTCCTTCCATAAAAACTGAAGGTAAAATCTTTCAGAAGAGTCAACATATTGGGATGGGAAGATCTTAAGTTTGGTCTTTAATAATGGTGTTTGCTAATGGATAGAGATACAATTTTAATTCTTGACTTTGGTTCCCAGTACACTCAACTTATTGCCCGTTTGGGATGGGAA
>JAHJRX010000046.1 GCA_018830565.1 bacterium
AAAACAAGGGCGATTGATGTTGATAACGAGAAAGCACCGCTTGTGCGAAAAGCATTTGAACTCTACGCAACTGGCGAATATACCTTGAAAGCTGTTGCGATAATTTTGGATCAAGCGGGGCTAAGAAGCTACAAAGGCAATGTTCTTTCGGTTTCCTGTGTCCAGCGACTTTTGCAAAACCCGATTTACTATGGCGTATTCTCTTTCAACGGTGAAATTTACGACGGAACTCACGAGCCAATTATTTCCAAGAAACTTTTTGATTCTGTTCAACAAGTAATGAGCAATCGAGGAAAAAAGAAACGCAAACGAAAACACGAATTTGCTTTTTCTGGTTTAATGCGTTGCGGAAATTGCGACTGCCTCATAACTGCCGAAAAACAAAAAGGACATCACTATTATCGTTGCACCAAGAAAAAGCAACCTTGTAATGAAAAATATCTGCGGGAAGAAAATCTTGTTGAACAGATGAAAGGAACTATTCAAAAAGTTTCTTTGCCTGACGATTGGGCGGAAAATATGCTTGCCGAGATAGACAAAGAAAAAGAGCAAGCCAAAGAAGAAACGAAAGTTTTTGTTCAAAATCTCCAAACTCAAAAAATGAAAATTGAAAGCAAGGCCGAAAACCTGCTTGATTTGTTTATTGGCGGTAAAGGCATTGAACCTGAAGAATATCAAGCGAAAAAATCAAAACTACTTAATGAAAAACAGGACATTTTGGGGAAGATAAGAGATTTTGAACAAAAAGGAAATAATTGGCTCGAACCGATGAAAGAAATGATTTTAGCCAGTAGCCAAGCCAAAATTCTTTTGTCGCAAAGCGACAATCAAGAAATCCAAGCATTTCTAAAAAATATCGGCTCGAACTTCATTTTGAAAGATAAAAAATTCCAATTTGCGCTTAAAATCGGCTGGCGAGCCCTCGCAGAGGGCGAGCCAACGGAAACATTTTCCAATTGGCGGAGAGGGTGGGACTCGAACCCACGTGAGAGTTGCCCCTCAACTCGCTTTCCAGGCGAGCCCGTTACGACCACTTCGGTACCTCTCCTTAAGGCTGGCACGCCCGAGAGGATTTGAACCTCCGACCTACGGATCCGCAATCCGTCGCTCTATCCAACTGAGCTACGGGCGCTTGAAATTTACCCATTGGCTAACTTGAGTAAAGCTACCACACCCAAGCATTTTTTGTCAATATATATTTACTTTTGCCTTTACCTTGTTCTGCTTGGCTTTCTTAACTAGAGGTGTATTCTTGTTCCACCGTCACTCCTATACCGCCTCGAGCATTCCAGACTGCTTCTATCCTTGCCCATCTTGGCTTGACTTTCTCAACAAAGTCTTCTAAAATCTTATTGGTAGCATGCTCTTGGAATATCCCCATATTTCTATATCCGGCAAGGTAAAGCTTTAAAGATTTCTGCTCTACTAAGTATTCTCCTGGTCTATAATGGATAGTAACCATAGCAAAATCTGGCAAATTTGTTTTAGGGCATACCGTCGTAAATTCATTAGTCTTTAGTTCTACTATATAATCTTTATCTTGATATTGATTCTCTATAATTGCCAAAACAGGGGTAATCTTTAAATCCCTTATTTGATCTTGCTTTCTTGCATAACCTGAGATATCTTTTGACTTATTCATAAATGCCTCTCTCTAACGGGTCCAGCAATTTTAATATAAAAAAATAACTAAATATCTTGACTTAGCTTAAAAAGGCTTTCTTCAAAAGGAGGAGAAGCAATTCCTTTTTCAGTAATAATAGCTTTAATATAAGAAAAAGGAGTAACGTCAAAGGCAGGATTATAAACTTTTACTCTTTCAGGAGCTATTCTCTTTCCAAGACCCATCGTTACCTCTTCAGAGGATCGTTCTTCGATAGGAATCTTTAAACCATCTGAAGTATTAAAATCAACGGTAGAGAAAGGAGCCGCTACATAAAAAGGAATACGATGTTCTTTAGCTAAGATAGCTACTTGATAAGTCCCAATCTTATTAGCGGTATCTCCATTTTTAGCAATCCGATCTGCTCCCACCAAACAAAGGTTAATCTTTCCTTGTTTCATTAAAGTAGCCGCCATATTATCGCAGATCAAAGTAACATCAATTTCATCTTGCATCAGCTCCCAAGAAGTAAGACGAGCACCTTGTAAAAGAGGTCGAGTTTCATCAGCAAAGACAGAGATTTTTTTTCCTTGTTCTTTAGCTGTATAAATAGCGCTTAAAGCTGTCCCCATGCCACCTGTAGCCAAAGCTCCCGCATTACAGTGAGTTAATATCGCATCCCCATCTTTAATTAAATTAGCACCATATTCACCAATCTTCTGACATCTTCTTTTATCATCATTATGGATAAAGACCGCCTCTTCTTCTAAAATCTTTTTTATCTCACTTAAAGGTTTTTCTTTGACTTGATAAGCTTTCTTCTTCATCTTTTCTAAAGCCCAAAATAAATTAACGGCGGTAGGACGAGAACTAGCTAAGTAATTTATAACTTCATCTAACTGATTATAAAATTCTTCACAATTATTGGTGGTTATTTCATTAGCTCCTATTACTACCCCATAAGCAGCCGCAATACCTATGGCTGGAGCTCCTCTCACGGAAAGTCTCTTAATTGACTCTACTACTTCTTTTACTTTCTGGCAATAAATATAAGTAAATTCAAGAGGTAGTTTTGTTTGATCAATTATTTTAAGAAGACCTTCTTCCCACCTTAAAGTCTCAACAGCCATAATTCCCCCTTTGTTTTTTAGAATATTTTAGAATAAATAAAAAGCAGGGTTGCATCTTCTCTGATCATACCCTGCCCTGCTTAAATAAAAAAAATTTATCTTAAATAAATTAACCCTCGCTCCGCTCAAAACTATCTTTCATAGAGGCGAAGTCCCTCCGCTAGTCAGAAATTACCCAGACTTGCTTGTATTTCTTGGCTCTCACCCCAAGGAAGGGAAGCTTTTTCCTCTTCCTTGGCAACCCCTAATTGGATAAGAATTTTTCAAATTCCTATCCAATAAATTAAGAATCAAGCTAAAATATCTATTTCAGATAATAAGCCTAATTTTCTTAATAATATTTCTACGGTTTCCGCAGGAACATTAAGTGCTTCTTTAATAGCTTTAATACCATAAGCCATAGGCAGATCTTCTTTTTCTTCTTCTAATCTTTTATGGATGATTTCATAGACTGAAGGTATTGGTTGTTTTTTTTCTTCTTCTTTCTTCTCTTCTTCTGACTCTTGAGAAATAGTAATTACTTGTTTACTTTCTTCTTTATTCTTACTAAGGTCTAATAAATCTTTAATAACTTTCTCTTCTTCTTTCTTGGCAATTTCCTCACTCTTATCAAATTTAGTAGAGTCTTCTTCTTTACTTTTTTCGAAAGGCCGATATCCTGGTAGTGGAACTTGACCTTCAAAGAAGATAGGAAATAAGACCTTATTATTTACTCCGTTAATCATTATACCTATCCTCCCTGTCCTTATTACGATAATGGCATATTACTTTATTGTTGTCAAGAGCGTTAAAAAAGATAGCCCTGACTAATGCTTGGAACTATCTTCCCTATGCGAAGCCCCTCCGGTGCTCAGAAATTACCCAAACTTGCTTGTATTTTTTGACTCTCACCCAAGGAAGGGAAACTCTGTTTTTCCTTCGTGGCAACCCCTAATTAAATAGCTAAGCTTAGTAACCTTGTATTCTTGGAAATAAGTTTTCTCTTTTAAAAATCTTTGTTCCTGGTCTCATGCCTCCCCAATCTTTAATCGAGTTTAAATCCTGCCAGGTTTTTTCTTCTTTAATACCTAATTGGTAGTACATTTTTTCAGAAGTTTCAGGCATAAAGGGACTAATTAAAATAGCTATAATTCGTAAATTTTCTAATAAATTATAAATGACCGTAGCTAACCTTTTTTTTGCCTTTGGATCCTTAGCTAGTCTCCACGGAGCCTGGGAATCAATAAACTTATTACCATATTGGACTAAATTCCAAATACTATCAAGAACTTGGTTAAAATTTAAATTTTCCATATGTGTCTCTACGTTTTTAATTACTTCTTCAGCTAAGATCTTTAACTCTTGATCTTCTTCTTTATCAGGTTCTGGAACGAACCCTTGAAAATATTTTTCTACCATGGCCAGTGTTCGGGAAAAAAGATTTCCTAAATCATTAGCTAAGTCGCTATTTAACCGATCAATTAAGGCTGAATACGAAAAGTTCCCATCTAAGCCAAAAGGAACTTCTCTTAAAAGAAAATACCGGTAAGCATCTGTGCCTACTTTTTCTCTCACTTGATAAGGATCGACCACATTACCCAGAGACTTAGACATCTTTTTTCCATCTACATTCCACCAGCCGTGAGCAAAGATCTTTTTAGGTAAATCTATCTCCGCCGCCATAAGGATGGTCGGCCAAATTATAGCGTGAAATTTTAGGATATCTTTTCCAATAATATGGACATCAGCTGGCCAATATTTTTCAAAATCTTCTCCCTTGGAAAGATATCCAATTCCACTAAGGTAATTTAACAAAGCATCAAACCAGACATAAATCACATGATGACTTTCTTTTAAGGGAACTTTTACTCCCCAATTAAAAGAAGTTCGAGTAATGCTGAGGTCTCTCAAGCCACTCTTTATTAAGTTTATAATTTCGTTTTTTTTAGATTCTGGTTGGATAAAAGTAGGATGTTCTTCGATATGCCTTAAAAGCTTATCTTGATATTTAGACATACTGAAGAAATAACTTTCTTCAGCCAGCCACTCCGTAGTCCTTCCACAAGAAGGACAATCTCTATCTTTTATTAATTGTTTTTCAGTCCAATAAGTTTCGCAAGGTATGCAATACCATCCTTCATAATTACCTAAATAAATATCACCTTTTTGATAGATTTTTAAGAATACCTCTTGAACAACTTGAATATGTCTTTCTTCTGTAGTTCGAATAAAGTAGTTATAGTTTATATTTAATTGCCTCCATAACTCTTTAAATTTTACTACAATGCGATCAGCTAATTCCTGGGGAGTTTCATTATTCTTCTTAGCTGCCCTTTCTATCTTCTCTCCATGCTCATCTGTCCCAGTAAGTAAAAAGACATTACTTCCAGATAATCTCTTATAACGAGCTAAAGTATCAGCAGCAACATTAGTATATGAATGTCCAAGGTGAGGAAGATCATTAATATAATACAAAGGAGTGGTAATATAAAATTTACTTATCTCCATCTATAATCTTTATATCCTTTACTAAAGTTTCTACTTCTTGATCGCTTTCAGCTAATCTTACATAGACTGAATTCTTAATAGGATTTACTGCCGTAATCTTGCCTTTACCTTTAGGAGTACTGACTACTGTTCCTTTTGAAGGCATGTTTTTTTTTAGCTTGCTGTAAGTTTCACATTCAAAAGCCAAGCAACACATTAGTCGCCCACAAACCCCTGAAATTTTACTAGGCGTTAAGATTAGATTTTGCTCTTTAGCCATCTTTATAGAAACAGAATTAAAATTAGTAAGAAATGAGGCACAGCATAATTTTCTGCCGCACCAACCAAATCCTCCAAACACCTTAGCTTCATCTCTAACTCCTATTTGGTGAAATTCGATTCTAGCTTTATAAGTATAAGCTAGATCTTTAGCTAATTCTCTAAAATCAATCCTCGTGTTAGCAGTAAAGTAAAGATTTATCTTACTTTTGTCAAAGTTAAGATAAACTTTAACTATCTTCATGGGAAGACCACGGTTTTGAATCTTTTTTAAGCATAATTTAAGGATCTCTTTAGCTTTTTCCTCGTTCTTCTTTATTTGTTTTAAATCCGCATCATTAGCTATTCTGATTATCTTAAAAGAAGGTTTTAAGGAAGCAATTTCATCAGTAATTCCTGCTATGGCTACTACTTCTCCGTAATTTATTTCTCTTTCAGTTTCTACAATACAAACAGTGCCTCTCTTTAAGTCTAAATTAGGATTAAAGCAGGGACAAGTCTTTTCTTCATGAGAAAATTTAATTTCAACAATATTGTTCATTTTCTACATCCATAATATTTAGCAACATAACTTCTAAAGCCAGAGTTAAATTTACTTTTTGATAAATTTTCTGCTTAGTTTGTTCTACTATCTTGACAAGTCTTTTAAGGACACTCTTTCTTAAAGAAAGAATATTCTTTTCTGGTCTTAATATGAAGGAGCTAAAGTAGTAAAAAAATAGGTCTAATATCATTAAGACTAACTCTTGATCATTTAAAGTAGTAAATTCTTGAGAAATTTTATGAAAATCCTCTAAATTCTTTTTTAAAAGTTTTGGTATCCAGCTTACTACTTGTTGAAACCAGTAAGTGATATTAAGATTCAAATACTTTTTAGCTCTTCCCGGGCTACCCTCGCATAGATCTATCAAAAGTTCTAAAACATCCTCTTTTGATGACCAATCTTTTAAAATTTTTCTCTGCTCCTCTTTAAAAAGAGGTATAAACTTTATCTCCTTACATCTTGAAGTAATGGTAGGTAAAATAACTGACTTTTTACTGGTCACAAGAATAAAGATTACTTTCTCTGGTGGTTCTTCTAAGCTTTTTAAAAAACAGTTACTACTTTCTAAAGTAAACTTTTCTGCTTCATCGATAATGAAACTTTTTATTTTGACATTTAAAGGTTTCAAAGCAAGATTTCTTTGTAAATTACGAATTTGCTCAATAGAGATAATATTATTTAAGGGTGTAAGGATTGTCACTTCTGGATGGAGGTGCTTATTTATCTTATTACAATTAATACAATTTTCGCAACTAAGATTAAGATAAGGACTGTGACAATTTAAAGTTTTAATAAATTCTAAAGCTACTAGTTTTTTGCCTATTCCTTCTATACCAGAAAATAAATAAGACTGGGTAACTTTATCATTTACAATTTCAGTTTTTAATCTTTCTATAGCTTTTTCTTGCCCTTTAATTTTATCCCAGCTCATAAAATTAACTATCTAACACCTAAGAATATAAATCTAAAAGCAATCCTCGAATCTCATCTATTTTTCCTGCTAGTTCTAAGATTTTATGATGTTCTGATAACACTTTTTTAGTTAATTCTTCTAAGTTTTTATTTATCTTTTCTACGATATAGTAAATCTTTTGTTTTTCAAAAGATCGACCACTAATCTTTTCTTTAGTTTGGTAACTTTCGCCTATAGCCTCCTTCATAAAAGCTACTACTAATTCTTTATACTTTAAGAGATTATCATAAATAGGTTTCTCAGTAAATATTTTTCCTTGTTGATCTAATGAAATTAATAATTGATCTAAGTGTTTTTTTCTTTCTATGGAATCTACTTTTTTTAACTCTTCTATAAAAGGAGTAAAATTACCTCTCCCTAATGAAACCTTTTCAAGAATCCTTTCTGACAAAGAAGGCTTCCTATAAGAAGATGTATCTTTAGATAACTTTTTAGTCTTCATTAGTAGTAATCCTTCCAGGTCTACATTTCTCTATTAACTTATCTACATAACTACAAACTACTTTGTGCACTTCTTCTATACTTTTATCTGCTAAGATAAGTTTTACCCTTTCTGGATAAACTTTGGCTATTTTTAAGTAACCTTGTTGAACTTTTTGATGAAAGAAAAAACTTTCTTGCTCTAATCGATCGTGGGTATTCTTTTTAGCTTTTAAAGCTCTTTTCAGGCCTTCTTCTGGATTAAGATCAAATGTTAAGGTTAAATCAGGAAGTAGATTTCCTAAAACTATCTTGTTTAACGTAAAAATAACTTTTTTTTTAATACCTCGTCCATAACCTTGATAAGCTAAAGTAGCATCAAGAAACCGATCACATATCACTATTTTTCCAGATTCTAAAGAAGATTTTATTACTTCTTTAAGAAGTTGAGCTCTAGCTGCATTATAAAGAAGAAACTCACAAAGAAAATCAATATTTTTGTAATCAGAATTTAATAGAATATTTCGAATATCTTCTCCTACCTTAGTTCCCCCAGGTTCTCTAGTCTTAATGGTAGAAAAGCTTTTTGATCTTAAATAATTATAAAGCAGCTCACTTTGAGTAGTCTTGCCACAACCTTCTGGACCTTCTAAGGTAATTAAAAGCCCTTTTTTCATATAAAATCCAATCTTAATTTTTAGAGCAATGTAACACAAAGGAAGGTGATTAGCAAGCAGTAATTCTCATTATAAGACTTTACAAGGCAGATTAACCTTAACAATGAATCTTTTTTGACGAAAAATACCTTGTTCCATCAAGGATGCCAAGAAGATCCCCATTAAAAATACGAAAATCCTCAAGATGTCCTGATTGGTGTAAATTCTCAATCACTTGATCAAACACAGGAAAGATAACTTGGGTCTTTCTTTCTGTTTGTTCCCCTCTTTGGAAAAGAGGGGTTAGGGGAGATTTTAAAATCCCCCTTAATCCCCCTTTATCAACTTATTATGTCCCACAAATTTTACTGGACAAATGAATTGAAATATTGTATAAAAGAGGGTATGAATAACAATAAGATTTCAGTAAACCAAGAAAAGGGGAGTCAACAGAGGTTAGACACCATAATAGGTCGGAATATTG
>JAHJRX010000047.1 GCA_018830565.1 bacterium
ACCATACCTATAGTTTGAACTTTAATATCAGGACTAATTTCTTGATAAGCTAAGATTGTCAATCCTGGTATCGTATTAATCACTAACTTTGCCAAAGCAGCTCTAACTCTGGAAGAGCACAATAAGATAGACTCATATCTGGCAGTAACTGTTCTACTCATTTCTTGAAAGGTCTTATCAATAATTCGAGAAAGAAGCTCTGGCTTAATCACTATCCTTTCTTCGCCTTCTATTTCAACGAGAGAATTAGTTAGCATCTCCTCTAAAGCAGGATCTAAGGTAATTACTGAAATACTTCCATCTGGGGATTTATATTGATTACAAATTTGACGAGCTAAGGCAACCCGAACATACTTAGTTAAACTTTCTATATTCTTAGTCTTAGTTCCATTATCAGCTAAAGCTTCTAAGATCGTGACCAGATCTCTAATAGATATCTTTTCTCGAAGTAAATTCTGAAGAACTTTTTGAATTTCTCCTACGGTCATAATATTGGGAATTAATTCCGAGACCACGGCTGGATAGCTTTCTTTTAAATTGTCTATTAATAGCTGGGTATCTTGACGAGTTAAGATATTATAAGCCTGTCTTTTGGTAATCTCAGTAAGATGAGTAGCTACTACCGAAGGAGAATCTACCACCGTATATCCTGCCATCTCAGCTTTTTCTCTTTGACTTTCGGTAATCCAGGTGGCTGGCAAACCAAAGGCTGGCTCAATCGTCTTTTCTCCTTCTAATTCTTCACTTACTATTCCTGGATTCATAGCCATATACCCATCAGGTTTAATCTCCCCTCGTGCTACTTCATTACCTCTAATCTTCACGGCATAAGTATTAGGCCGAAGCTGCATATTATCCCTTATCCTTATGGGAGGAACAACTATCCCTAAATCTAAAGCACACTGACGTCTAATCATCGTTACCCTTTCTAATAAATCTCCTCCTTGTTCCGGATCGACCAAGGGAATTAAGCTATAGCCAATCTCCAATTCCATAGGATCTACTTGAAGTAAAGAAACTACACTTTCTGGCTTCTTTATTTCTTCTTTTTTTTCTTTCGCTATTACTTCAATCTTTTTACCTTCTTTCACCTTTTTTAAAGTCAGCCCTAAAAATCCAGTAAAAGCAGATAAGACTAAGAGAGGAACAGTCGGTAAGGGAGTAAGGGCTAAAAAACATAAAGCTCCAGAAGTTGCCAAAAGAGCTCGGGGATAATTAGTTAGCTCGCGAGTTAAATCTACCCCTAAATTATCAGCCATAGCTGATCTGGTCACAATTAAACCGGTAGAAAGTGAAACCAAGAGGGAAGGAATTTGGCTCACTAAACCGTCACCTACGGTAAGCAAGGTAAAGGTCTTAGCGGCCTCCATTACCGGATACTTTAAGATCCAAACTCCAATAATTAATCCACCGACAATATTGACTACCGTAATGATCAGACCAGCTATTACATCTCCTTGAATAAACTTAGTGGCCCCATCCATAGCTCCATAAAAATCTGCTTCTCTTCTAATTAATTCTCTTCTATCCAGCGCCTGTTGTTCATTAATCAGACCACTATTTAAATCAGCATCAATCGCCATTTGCTTTCCTGGCATAGCATCTAAGGTAAATCTAGCAGCTACTTCAGATACTCTGGTTGTTCCTTTAACCACCACGATAAATTGAATCATCGTTAAGATTAAAAAGATCACTACCCCGACAATATAATTTCCTCCGACCACGAAATCTCCAAAAGCTCTAACTACGGTAATCTCTTTTCCTCTTCCTAGAAGAATCATGCGCGAAGTAGAAACATTTAAAGCAAGTCGATAAACAGTGGAAACCAAAAGTAGGGCTGGAAATGCAGAAAAATCAACAGTCTTTTCCACATACAAGACCGTCATTAAGGTTACTATCCCTAAGGTTAAGCTTCCGACTAAGAAAAAATCTAATAGTAAAGGAGGAACAGGAATAATCAGCATCATGACTATGGAAAGCATACCAATAGCCATTAAGATATCAGAGTTTTTCATCCAGATAGGTTGGTTAATGACGTCAGATTGTCCTGCCATAAATTACACTCCAGAAGCTTTTTGTTTTAGTCGGTAGACAAAGGATAATACTTCAGCTACCACATTAAGTAGTTTAAGTGATAATACTTGGGTAATAGTATTAGATTGTTCTGCCATAAATTACACTCCAGAAGCTTTTTGTTTTAGTCGGTAGACAAAGGATAATACCTCAGCTACCACATTATAAAGTTTAGCTGGTATTTCTTCTCCTATTTCTACGTCATGGTATAAACTTTGAGCTAAAGGTTTATTTTCTACTAAGGGAACACCGTGTTCTTTAGCAATCTCTCTAATCTTCATGGCTACAAAATCAGCTCCCTTAGCTACAACTTGAGGAGCTTTCATATATTCTGCTTGATACTTTAAAGCCACGGAAAGGTGAGTAGGGTTAGTAATAACTACTTCTGCTTTAGGAACTTCGGCCATCATTCGACGCATAGACATTTGTCGTTGTCTTTCTCTAATCTTACTCTTAACCAAAGGATCACCTTCCGCTTGCCTCATTTCGTCTTTTACTTCTTGCTTGGTCATCATTAAACCCTTTTTATGTTTTTTTCTTTGAAAGATAAGATCGCAAATGCTAAAAATTAGTAAGATAATTACTGTCTGCATGACTAACTTATAAGTTAGCTTTAAAATAAAGATAACCGCACTAAGTTTTTCCATATAAACCATATTAATAAAGTTAAAATAGGCATCCTTGATTAAAGAATAAGCTAAATACCCAATAATCAACACCTTACCTGTTGATTTAAATAAATTCATCAAAGCTTCTTTACCAAAGACTTTATCTAAGAGTTTTTTAGGATTGAGGCTAATTTTAGTAAAATCAGGCTTTAAAGGTTGAAATGATATTTTCCAACCTACCTGTATAATTTCTACCACTACGGTTATCAAAAAAGCTACACCCATCACCGGCAGCGAAGTTTTAAGAAAGACTAATAAAACATTAATGGCTAATTGAAAAATAGTAAATTCTGAAACTTTAATTCTCCAAGCTTCGCTAAAGATATACTCTGTAAAACCTTTTATTTCTTTATACATATAAGGAAATAAAAAGGAGAGTAGAAAAAAACAAGCCAAGGTAACTATATCTTGAGAAAGTTCTTGACTTTTAGCAACTTGGCCTTTTTCTCGCGCCTTGCTCTTCTTTTTTTCAGTAGGCTCTTCAGTTCGACCTTCGCTTTCGGGAGAAGCAAAGTATTGAAGATCAAAGATAAATTCTTCCAGGGTTAAAATCTCTAAATTATCTTGGTAATTCAATTAGATGCTCCCATCTCTAAAAACATCTTACTAATTCTCTCAAATAAGTTGTCAAAAGCATCATAGCCTAAATTAAAGATGATCGGCAGAAGAATAGTTAAGGTTATAAATCCAAGTAAGATCTGAATTGGCCAACCTAAGACCATGATATTCATTTGAGGAGAAGCTTTGCTGCTCAAACCAATGGCTACCGTACAAATAAAGACTACCCCAATGATAGGCAAAGCCAGGCTAAAAGCTAAAATAAACGAATTGACAAATAAGTCTATAATATTTTTACACAAAGGAGAAAAAGAATTAACGGTTAAGGAAGGCAGTAGTTCATAGCTCTTAAAGATGGCCATTAAAAGCAAGTAATGAGCTTGGCACAAAAAGAAAATTAAGGTTCCAACAATACCTAAGAGTTGCCCAATAATAGGTATTTGGATCTGAGATAAAGGATCAACCACATTAATCATTCCTAAACCTAATTGAGTACTATAAAGTTCCCCCGAAGCAGCAAAGAGAGTAAAAACAATAGTCGTGCAAAAACCAATAATTAACCCAATACTTAATTCTTGAACGATTAGCAAGCTATATCCAAAAAAAGTAGGAGGAATCTTGAAATATCCCATCTTAGCAATAATAGGAAACATAGTTAAGGCAATGAAAAAAGCTATAGCATTCTTGACGGTCATGGGAATACTTATAGCTCCATAAAAAGGAGCGGAGACAAACATGCCGCTTACTCGACAAAAGATTAAGAAAATAATCTCAAAACTATTTAAAAAAACTTCTATATTATTATTCATATTTTATTATTCATAATTTTATTCATAATTTTAATTAAATTTGAGCAATAACGTTTAATAATTTATACATATACTCCATTAAGACTCGAAGCATCCAAGGACCAAATATCACTCCAGCTAAAATAACAGCTATTATTTTAGGAACAAAGACTAAGGTTTGTTCTTGAATAGAAGTAGTGGTTTGAATAATACTGATCACTAATCCTACAATTACCCCTACGCCCAAGATAGGCATGGAAACTAAGATAGCTGCAAATAAAGCTTCTTGAACTATTTTTATCACAAAATCTTGAGTCATAAAGCCTCTTTCTATAGATTAGATCTTGGTAAACGTTGGCAGTGTCCTTGAATAGCTAACTTGTGTAAGATGGGAATAAATTCATTTTAATTTGTAATGATAAAATAGACATCTGATACCTGAATGCTAACCATATTAATTAATGAAAACTCATTACTATTGACCGAGTCAACATATTCCATCCATCGACCATAATAAAGAGAATTAATTTAAAAGGAAGAGAGATCATTACCGGAGGCAACATAATCATACCCATAGACATCAGCACACTAGCCACTACCATATCTATCACAATAAAGGGTATAAACAACAAAAGGCCCATCTGAAAGCCAGTAGTAAGTTCTGAAATCATAAAAGCAGGAATTAAGACATAAGTAGGAACATCGCCTCTATTTTTAGGTCTTTCTAATTTAGAGATATTTAAAAAAAGAGCTAAGTCTTTATCTCTTACATTTTTAAACATAAACTCTCTAAGAGGAATAAGAGCACTTTCAAAAGCTTTTTCTACGGAGATTGTCCCAGCAGTAAAGGGCTTTACTGCTTTCTCGTTAATTTGAGCAATGGTAGGAGCCATAATAAAGAAAGTAATAAAGATAGCTAAGCCAATCATTACTTGGTTAGGAGGAACTTGCTGCGTAGACAAAGCTTGCCTTATAAACATAAAGACAATTACTACCCGGATAAAAGAGGTGACCATCATGATAATAGAGGGGGCTAAGGTTAAGACAGTAAAAAGGAAGAGTACTTGGAGACCTAAAGAAATTTCGGTAGGACTTTTAGCTTCGGTAATACCAAGACTTATTTTTGGTATAGGTATTCCTTGGGCAGATAAATTACTACTTAAGCTAAAAATAATAAAGACAAAAGTAAGTCCAGAAATTAAGTATTTATAATGCTTATTAGTCACTATCCCCCTCCCTTTTTAGCAACTATCTAAGAACTATTTACAAAATATTTACAAAATTTGTTTGAGTTTATCTTAAAGAGTTAACTTAGTTCTTTCAAACGTTTTTTTTGTTGGTCAATAAAATTTACACTATCTTCAAGATTTATAGAATGGCTCCCTGGTAATTTAAACTTTTTTACCATCTTATTTAGATAAAAAGCAAAAGGAAATCCACTTTGACTTAACAACTTACTTTGATTAGCCTTGATCAAATCAATCTGTTCTTGATCTTTTATTTCAGTTAAAATATTGATGTTATTTTCAGTTACTCCTAATAAAAGAACTTTTTGAGCAACTTCAACTAACTGTAAATACTTATTAGGAGACAAGGGGACACTCCCTAATAAACTTACTAAGTTCTTCTCATCTCCCATTCCCATCGCCATTCTACCTGGGAATCTATTAAATAGTTTAATAACTAAGAAGATTAGGAAGCCAATAATTACTAACGCCCCTATTGTTTTAAAGATATACTTTCCTAAGGAAAAATCATTTTCTATTTTTTCCCCTTTTTTTTCTCCCTTAGTCTCTCCCTTAGTCTTAGATAAATTTAAAGGATTCTTTTCTTCTAAGCTAAAATTTTTAGAAGGATATTCAGCTTTTACCTGAGCCCAAGCCAGATTTAAATTATTTCCTAAGATTAAGATTAAGCATATCATTAATAAGTGATGTCGAGTAGACATTTCAATCTCCATAGGTTATTTTTAGTCTTCCTTAATCCCCTTTTACCAAGGGAATTAAGGGGGATTTTACTTTTATCCTAAACGACTTAGTCTCTCTGAGGGAGTAGTAATTTCTGTAATTCTAACTCCAAAGTTTTCATCAATAACAACTACTCCTCCTTTAGCAATAGGTTTATTATTAACTAATAAATCTACTGGCTCACCAGCTAATTTATTTAACTCTACTACCGAACCTTCGCTTAAAGCTAAAATATCCTTAATAGTCATCTCTGTCCTTCCTAACTCTACGGTTACTTGCATGGGCACATCCAGTAAAATACTTATATTCCCAGGTACTTGGGAAGCCATTCCTGCGCCACCTATCGAGGCAAATTGCACCGGATGAACACTATCTCCATAGCCCATAGAAGGAGCAGCAAAAGAAGTTGGCGAAGCAGCCTTAGTAGAGACGGCTGGAAATCTTTTAGCTTTTACCGCTTCTAACATAGCTCCTAATCTTAAGGAAGGAATTTGATACAAGGTACTCTTTACTAAATTACCTATTTTAAAATCATAGCTAATTAATACAAAGACAGGATTGTCTAAGACAGAAATATTAGCTTCTTCTTTGCTAAAATCTATCACTTTTATATCAGGAGCAAAAGTTTTTACTTCCTGGCCTACCGCGGTAGAAATAAAATTAGCTACCGAAGCCATTATTTGAGTTATAGCTTCTACAATAGCCCCGAGATATAATTCGTTAATCTCTCCTGGAGGAGAACTTCCATCTCCACCCATCATTAAATCAGCAATAATGGTCGCATCTTTCTTAGTTAAAATAAGATAATCATTATCATTAAGAGCCCCTGAGTAAGTAGCATCAGCTAATACTCCAGAAAAAGAGACCTTCTTTAAAAACTCACTTTTTTTTAAAGTGAAAAATTTAGGATTGCTAAAAGTTATCTCTGTCTTTAGAATAGTAGTTAAAATTGTAGCTGTGGAAATGATAGCCTTACTACAAACACTATTGATTAAATTTACCTGCTCCGAAGATAACTCTTCAGAAGTTTCAGCTTCCTTCTTTCCAAATAAAGCATCTATTTCTTCTGGAGACAATACATTTTCTTCAGCCACTTTTATCACCTGCTTCCTTTAAAATTATTCTTTATCTATAACTTTGGTAATCTGTGCTCCTAATTTACTTCCTATTAATCCAGGACGACATTTAAATCTTACCTCTTCTTTTATCTTTAAATTTAAATCTTCATTCACTCCCATTTGCAACTTCACGACATCTCCTACTTGCAACTGCATAATATCATTTAAAGTTATGCTTACCGTCCCTAATTCCACAATTAAAGGGACTTTAACTCTTTTTAAATTTTTTTCAACTTTATCTATACTCTCTTTGGTTGTTCCTTTTTCTCCGGCCATTCCATATCGATATTGGGAACTAAGTTTAGAAGCCATTGATTCAATAGAGACTGCTGGCATACAGATACTTAGTTTTCCCTCTACCTCTTTAATGCCAACATCCATTATGGTTAAAATAATCATATCTCCAGGAGGAATAATTTGAACAAATTGAGGATTACATTCAATATTAATAATTTTGGGTCTCATTTCTGCTACAGAAATCCACGCCTCTTTTAAACTATTTAATATCTTGCCAATTACTCCTTCGATCAGAGTAAGCTCGATATCAGATAATTCCCGAGTAAGATTAGATACCCCCCCCTTTCCCCCTAAAAGTCGCTCAATTATCGCAAAAGATAAGTTTTGGTCAATAACTAACAAACCTTCACCTTTTAAGGGCTCTAGGTCTATAACTACTAAGGTAGCTGGATTAGGTATTTTTTGAATAAACTCTCCATAAGTTATTTGATCTACCGAAATTACCCTGGCTTGAACAACAGATCTTAATTGAGTAGATAAAATAGCTCCCAATGAGCGGGTAAAAGTTTCATAAATCATCTGGATATGACGAAGTTGATCTTTAGAAAATTTATCAGGATGTTTAAAATCATAATCCTTAATCTTTTTTCCAGAAAATTGATCTTCAATCATAAACCTTCTTATATCCTTATTATACGTAATCGTTCAGGTATCAGCTTTCAGCTATCAGGTGTCAGCAGGAAGCTTTGACCAAGAAAATCAAAAGGGGGAAAGAACATCTAGTTCTGTTTACCGTTCTTTCGGTGAACGGACTAACTCTTTGACTATAAAATATGGTTCTTTATTAGACCATGAGTCTATTGAACTATCATCTGCATATAAATATCTTTAATCTGCCCCTTAGCCAAAACAGCATTAATCTTCTTTACTAGCTCTCTCTTGAGTTCATTTCGACCTTCTTCCGTACTTAAATCAGTTGATTTTTTAGTCATTAAGACAGTGTTAAAGACATCTCTAATCTGAAATTTACGACCCGGATTATTTAATTCCATAGCTAATTCTGGTTGTTTTTTCTCAAAAGCTAAGTATATTTCACTTACTTTGACAATGTGCGACTCTTCTTCATCGGATAAGCGAGAGACAATGTCTTCTTCGCCAATATTGCCAATCTCTAAAGGCTCAGGCGGCTTTACTCTCTCCTCTACTTTTTCCACCCCAAATTCAATTTTAGGATGCTTAACGCTTTTTGAGACTAAAGTAGCCACGATCACCACGACGATGACTACCACAATCCCTATGGCGGCAAAGATAAGCATCTTTGAAAGTCCTTTAGATTTTTTCGGTTGTTCTTCTCCTTCCTTTTTTTCCTCTTCGTCTTTTTTAGGTTCAGCCATTATCTACCTCCATTCTTACCTTAATCTAAATTTTTAATTTCCTGATCATTTATGTCTACCGGTTCTTGAACAATGACAATGTCTACTCGTCGATTGATAACTCTATTTTCTGGAGAAGTATTAGGAACTAATGGTCTGTACATACCATAGCCGGTAGCAGAAAGTTTATCTGATACTCCTTTAAATTTACTTTCAATAAATCTTAAGACACTAAGGGCTCTCATCGTAGAAAGTTCCCAATTAGAAGCATACTTTCCAGTATCAACCATTATATCATCGGTATGTCCTTCAATCTTAATCTCATTTGGAATTAAAGCTAACAATTCGCCAATCTTAATTAAAACTTCTTGAGATTGAGGTTTTAATTCAGTGCTACTTGGATCAAATAAAGTACTATCAGCAATTTGAACTATTATTCCCCGCTCTTCACTTCGAATATTAACTCCTCCTCTCTTGAGAATCTTTCCAAACATCTGCTGAATCTTAGCCCTGACAGGAACCCTTCGCCTTCCTTCTTTTTCTTCCCTACCCGTGGCAAATCCTGGAATTCCCTTAGGTAAGCTACTAACTTGAACGCCCATATTTAACATATCTGGTTCCGTGACAGAAGAGCCTCCCCCTAAAGTTCCTAATGAGCCCCTCAAGGAACTTAAAATTAAACTAGTTGCTGGACGTTCCATATTAGTCAAAGCTAAGATGGCGATAAAGAAACAAAGAATCAAGGTAATCATATCACCATAAGTCAGCATATATCCTATGCCAGCTGATTCTCCTTTTTTTCTCTTTCTAGCCACTCCTATTCTCCTTCACTCTTTTTCTTAACTTCTCTCTCTTTAGGAAACAAGAAATCTTTTAAGCGCTCCTCTACGATCCTGGGGTTATCTCCTGACTGGGGTTATCTCCTTGCTGAAACCAGCAACATCCTTTTTTTCTTTCTAGCCACTCCTATTCTCCTTCTCTCTTTTTCTTAACTTCTCTCTCTTTAGGAGGCAAGAAGGCTTTTAAGCGCTCCTCTACGATCCTGGGGTTATCTCCTGACTGGATAGCTAACATTCCTTCTATCGTCAACTCTTTTAAAGCTACTTCTTCAGCGCTATAAGCTCTTAACTTAAAAGCAATAGGATTACAGAAGCAATTAGCGATAATAGAACCATAAAAAGTGGTAATTAAGGCTACGGCCATAGCTGGTCCAATAGCTGAAGGATCATCTAAGGAAGCTAACATTTGAATTAATCCAATTAAAGTACCTAACATCCCAAAAGCAGGAGCTAAAGTAGCTATATTAATAAATACCTGAGCAGCAGCCGCATGGCGATCTTCCATCGCTGCTAAATCTATCTCTAAGATGCTCTTAATAAGATTAGGATCAGTTCCATCTACCACCATCTGCAATCCTCTTCTTAAAAAATTATCTTTTAATTCATCAATATCACTTTCTAAGGCTAAGAGTCCATCCCGTCGAGCCTTTTCGGCAAAACTTACAAAGATAGAAATAAATTCTAATAAATTAACTTTATATGACCGACAAGCAATCATTAGGTACTTAATAGTTGCCAGACATCTGCTTTTAGGATTGCTGACTAAAAAAGTAGCAAAAGAACATCCTACAACAATCATTATGGAAGGAATGTCTATAAACTGAAGAATACTTCCTGATAAGGAAATACTGACAAATAGCAAGAAAAAGGTTCCCGCTAAACCTATAACTGATCCTAAATCCACAATACTAACCCCTCCTTTTATTTAAACTTCACTTAGTTTTCAATTAATATACTGACAGCTGAACGTTTAATCACTTATTATCTCTTCAGAGCTATTACTTCTCGAAGCATATCATCACTGGTCGTTATCGTCCGGCTATTAGCGCTAAAGGCTCTTTGAGCGATAATCATATTAATAAATTCTGCGGTTAAATCTACATTAGACATCTCTAAGGTCCCTGCTAAAAACTTAGATCTTCCACCTTTGCCAGGAGCAGCTTTCACTGCCTCTCCTGAATTAGCGCTTTCTCTAAACATCGTTCCTTCTACTTTTAACAAACCACTGGGATTAGAAAAGTTAGCCGTAGCTAATTGTCCTAATTCTTCATTTCTTCCATTACTATACTCTCCAATAATTACACCCATGCTATTAATCTTAAGGCTATCTAAGAGACCCATTGGAAAACCATCTTGACTGGTAATATCAGCCGTAGAGCTTTGAGTAGCAAATTGAACTAATTTAGAAAAATTAGTTGTAATTTTAAGAGGCGAAGCTCCATTAGAAGCGGGAGGAGCACCACCACTTTCAGGAGGAGTTGGATCCTCTGGAGGATCAAAATATATTCCTTCTTGATACTTTCCTGTAGCAGCAGGATCAGATGGAGAAGGAAATATCTTAGAAGTAGAAACACTGATACTTCCATTGGCATCAAACTCTAAAAGGCCATACCCAGCTATCTTATTTTCTATCGGATTAGTCGCATGCCAGACCCAGGTATTAGTTTTTACTCTTTCAAAGACCATCGGCACAGTATGAGCCTTGCCTAAAGAATCATAAACTCCTTCTGAAGATTTGTGTTGATACTCAAAACTCTTATTTAATTTAGCTACCACAGCTTCTCCGTTTCCAGCCGTAGGAGTAAAACTAATTGCTCCTGGCGAAGCAGTAGTTCCCGTAGGGACAGTTACCACCACTGAACCTGTGCCCACAGTAGTAGTAAAACTTCCTGTATGTAAAACTCCTACAGGTATTTCTCCAGTTTCAAGAATACCATCATTAGCTACTGCCGTTTCACCACCATCATCCCACTCAGTCGTGGCAAAGCTATTTATCACTTGACCACTATCATTTAAGGCTAATATTCCTTCTGCCGCCCCGGCAGTAACGGTAAGAGGCTCATAAGTAGCTGGGTCTAACGCTTCCCATTTATAATAATTATTAGTAGGGTTATTGGGGTCAAATAAATGTTTAAATCGATAAACTATCCCCTGTGAAGCCGTACCGCTTGTTATCGTAGCAGCTACTTGGTCTATGGCTAATTTAGCTTGGGCGCTTAAGTTACCTTCTAAGATTAATTCTTTAGTCGCCGTAGCCGCCATAACACCTCCCTGCTCTATCTTTATTTGCTCAATCGGCTTAGTATAATCAATGGCCATCTTCCCCGTCGCCGGATCTTTAGTCCCTTCCCAACCTTGAACAAAAAGACCATTAGACAAACTAATTAAATTCCCCTGGCTATCAAAGCCAAAAGAACCATTTCGAGTATAGAAATCCACATCTTTTCCTCCTTCTTTAAGGATAAAGAGCCCATCCCCCTGGATAGCTAAATCTGTATTCTTTCCTGTAGCTTGCATGCTGCCTTGAGTATGAACTGTCTGCATAGTAGCTACAGTAGACCCTAATCCAATCTGCTTAGCGTTAACTCCTCCTCGCTCTGAAGTAGGAGCACTAACACCTTCTATCGTTTGGCTTAAAATATCTTCAAAGGTTACGCGAGCTGTTTTATAGCCAACTGTATTAACATTAGCAATGTTATTGCCAATCGCATCTATCCAGACCTGGTTATTGTTCATCCCGGCTACACCAGAAAACATAGATTTTAACATATAAGTCCTCCTTTCTTATCTAAAAATTACCAAATATTAAAAAAATAATAACTAAAGATGTGAATATAAATTAAGCCATTACTTCTACAATAGAATCTAACAACACTTTTTTTCCTAAAACATAGACTTCAGGTATCTCACCTTTAAAACTAATTCTTTCTACTTTGCCAGAAATTTCTTCTTGGTTGCTGGTCGCCACAACACTCTTTCCTAATAAAGGCAATATTTGTAGTCTTTCTAAATTATTATTAAGCTTAGAGATAGCCCCATCTAAATTAGCTTGTTTTCCAGCAAAATCTAAAAATGAATTGTTTAAATTCTGCATTTGCTCCAAGGAAGAAAAGTTAGCCATTTGAGCTATAAATTCTTGATCTTTCACCGGTTCTAAGGGATTTTGGTATTTTAATTGAGTAACTAAAAGTTTTAAGAAATCATCTTTTCCTAATTCTTTATTGATATTCTTCTTTGTCTCTTCTTGGCTTTCGCTCTTAAGATCTTCTTTGAATATTGACGATAATCCTTCCACTGCCATTCTCTTTCACCTCCTTTCTTTTTTTTAGACTCATTTTAAATAGTTTTACCCAGTAAATCATTGAGGTAATCTAAAACTTCAAGTAATGTTTTTTCGTAAACTTGTTTTACTTGATTATATCTATTTCAGACTACATAGTCTATAACTTTGGCTAACCAGAACGGCTGCCAATATTTTACTTTGTTTATCCCTTCTATTTCCTCTGATCTTTCTTCTTTCCTCTTATCTAAGTCTTTCTTAGACCCTTTTATTTCCTTCTGACCTTCTTTAAATAAACTTCCTTTCTGATCTACGTCCACCCTAATCTTAATCACGTCAAAGTTAGTCCCTAAAGAATTAAAAGAATCTTTAAGTTGATTTAAGCTACTCTCCATAATCTCTTTTACGGCTTCATTTGTTACTGTAAAGTTAGCTAATAGATTATTCTTCTTCATCACTACTTTTAAATTTACTTCTCCCAAGGATTCTGGTTTTAAAGAAAGGCGCATCTCTTGATGTCCTTTTTTTAAATAAGTCTTTATTTCTTGAATTAAATTCATTATCATTTCTTGTCTTTGAAGCTTAGTTGTAAGTAAGTCTTTGGGATCTTGATTAAAGATCTTTACCCCTTCTTTAAGTCTTAATTCTCCCACGACGTTAGTCTTGGCTGCTTCAGGCAAGCTTTCTTCTTTAGAACTGGTCATTTTTTTATTATATCTATGATCAGTATTAGTTTCTATTGTTTTAAGTCTTCCTAAATTCCCTTCAGCCTTTTTATCTAAGTTTAATAAATCTTCAACTTTTAATCTTTCTGAAGATGTTTGGTTGTTTTCTTCTTTTTGAGAAGCTAATATATTTGGTCTTTCTTTTTTTATTTCTTTTTTTGTCTCCTGAACTTGAGTTAAAATCTCTTGTCTTTCTACCTTTTTTATTTCTAATCCATCTCTTCCTAATCCATCCTTAACATTTCCATCCTTAATATTTCCATCCTTAACATTCTCTACTTTCTTGATATCCTTATCCAAGGTCTTCAAATTTCTTTCTTTGCTTTCTTCCACCAGCTTCCCTAATTCGCTAACTGCTTGCTTTGGCTTTAAGACACTTTGATAGTCCTTTAAGGCATTTAACCATTCGCTCTCTTTCAGATCTATTTTTTTTAAGAAATCACCTAAGGAAATCTTTCCTTCTTTTAAGATTTGAAGAATGTTTAAGATTAACTTCTCGGCTTCTTGGCTATTAATATTCTTATCTTTAGTCAGCTTTTTCAACAATCCTTCTAATTCTTTTTCTAAACTATCTTGATCTTCCTTGTTATCCCCCTTTTTTATTTCTTTTTTTGTCTCCTGAACTTGAGTTAAAGTCTCCTTAAAAGTTCTTTCTGGCTTGTTTAAAGAAGTTATCTCTTCTTCTGGGGAGCTTTTCCTTAAAAAATCTTCCTTTTTGGAAACTAAATTATCCTTTTTCTCGGAAAGCAAGTCCATTACTTTGCTTAAATTATCCATCTTTTCCTCTTGATCAACTAAATATAAGTTCTAAATAAAAAACCACGGAAATCCTTACTCTTCATTCATCCTTGAGTAATTTAAACCATCCGTGGTTAAATACTTTTTTAAATTTATTTAATCTAATAATTATCTAATAATTAAAGAACTAGAATTAATTAATCATTTTACGAGATATCTCACTTGCTTTTTTAGGGTTCATCTTCATTAAAGTAATGGCTACAGTTTCATCCTTCATTCTTTTAAGAATATTAATGGTAGTAAGATCGTCTAAATTTTCTAAGATTAAAGCTGCTTCCCTGGGATTCATATTTTGATAATACTTAGCTAACTTATTAAGCTTAGCTTCTTCTTCTTCATACTGACTAAGACGTTGATCAAATGAACTTTCCTTTTCGGCTAATCTTCCTTCCCAAAGTCTTAACTCTTCTTCTCTCTTCTCTATCGCTTGTTTTTTTATACTTACCTTACTCTCTTCTTCTTTTAAAGCATTTAGCTTTTCCTCAAGAGACTCTTTTATCTTTTCTAATTCTTCTTTCTCTAAAGCAGCCCAACTAATCTTAGTGGAGTCGAGTTTGTGGCCAATAATAGGAAGCTTAGAAAAGATCACTTCCTTCTTAACAATACCAATATAGTCTAAAAGATATACTCCCCCTGTTAATAAGCCTACATTTAAGAAGAGTAACAAGACAATAATTATTAACTTTTTACCCATAACAATTTATGAAAAGCTTAATAAATTTACATCTGATATAGTTCTAAGACTCTCTTGACATAATCTTGAGTCTCTTTTATGTTGGGAATTCCTCTGGCATCTTTAACTCTTTTAGGTCCAGCATTATAAGCAGCTAAAGCTAAAGGTAAATTTTGGTTAAAATCTTCTAATAAGGACTTAAGGTATTTTACTCCTCCTTCAATATTCTCTTCTGGATTAAAGACATCTTCTACTTTTAAATCTTTAGCGGTAGAAGTAATAAGTTGCATTAATCCCATGGCTCCTTTAGGTGAAACAGCTCGAGGATTAAAGTTTGATTCTACTTTAATGACAGCTTTAACTAATTTAGGATCTACTTGATATTGAGAAGCTTTTTTTTCAATGATATTATCAAACTTGCTCTCTAACTTAGTATTCTGAGGAAGGTTCTCTCGATTATCAATATTCTCTTCTAATATCTCTTTAAAACTACCATTAAAACTATCATTTTCTCCTGACGAAGAATAAGGACAAAATCTATCTCGTATCTCTTGCATCCGGCTTAAAACATTCTCAATACTTTCAATCATCTTTTTTCACTAGACTTATCGGCATTTTTTGCTAAAAAATTTATCTTTTTCTTCGAAGGTGAAGATTTATCCCTACCTCATCAAGAACACCTTGTTCTATTTTCTCTAATAATTTCTTATGTTCATCTAATCGTCTTTCCTTTAATTTTTCTACAACTTTCTTTTTTTGAGAAGCTTTAATTAGTTTTTCCGTAATTAAGTTAATCTCCTCTTGAATTTTCTTTAAACTCTCTTTTTGGATAATTATTTGGTGATCTAATTGGTTGAGATAATGATAGGATAAAATAATTTCTTCAACTGAGGTTATTCTCTCTTGCTTTTTCTTTAACCTTTTAAGATTAACCCCTACTAACTCTTTTAAACTATTTAAGACTTCTTCTTCATTTAAATATCTTCTTTTAGATACGGCTAACTCACTTATTAATAATTCTTCAAAATGTTTTCTTACTTCTAATAACCTTTGGAGTCTAAATCTAAAACTTGGCAATCTTATCTTCTTTCTTCTTCGAACATCTCTAAAAGAGCATCAATGGTATCTTTAAAGTTAGCCTTTTCATAAATATCTTGCCTTAAAAATCCATTAATTTGATCTATCATTGTCAAGGCATAATCTATCTTGGAATTACTTCCTTTGACATAAGCACCTATATTAATTAAATCTTGAGCATCTTTCATGGTCGCGACAATTTCTTTCAGCTTTCGGGCATTTTGAAGATGAGCTTTAGACACAATATCAACCATCACTCGGCTGATACTTTCTAAGATATCAACGGCTGGATAGTGATTATGGATAGCTAATTCGCGAGATAAAACAATATGTCCATCTAAAATACCCCTGACGGTATCGGCAATAGGTTCATTCATATCATCAGCATCGACTAAGACCGTATAGAGACCGGTAATGCTTCCGCTTTTAGAGGTTCCAGACCTTTCTAAAAGCTTAGGCAGTAGCGAAAACACCGAAGGAGTAAAACCTCTCGTGGCGGGAGGCTCTCCAATAGACAAACCTACTTCTCTTTGCGATCGAGCAAACCGGGTTACCGAGTCCATCATTAACATCACATCATACCCCTTATCTCGAAAATATTCAGCAATCGCGGTAGCTACATAAGCACCCCGTATTCTAATTAAAGGAGGTTTATCTGATGTCGCTATAACTACTACGGAACGACTGAGACCTTCTTCACCTAAGTCTTTTTCTATAAAGTCCCGAACTTCTCTTCCTCTTTCTCCAACTAAAGCAATGACATTGACTGAAGCTTTAGTATTTCTAGCAATCATACCCATTAAAACACTCTTTCCTACTCCACTTCCAGAAAAAATTCCTACTCTTTGGCCTTTTCCTATCGTTAAGATACCATCCAAAGCTTTCACTCCTAAAGAGAGAGGCTCGGTAATCCTTCGTCGAAGCAAAGGGTCAGATGGTTCATTTAATATGGGATACTCTGCTTCTCCCTTGATAGAACCTTTTCCATCTATAAACTCGCCTAAGCCATTTAAGATTCTTCCTTTTAGTTCTTTTCCCACTTTTACCATCAAGGGTTTTCCGGTAGCAATTACTTCAAAACCAGGTCCAACTCCTTCCATGCTTCCTAAAGGCATCAGTAAGACTTTATTATCTTTAAACCCTACTACTTCAGATCTCAGGTAACTAAAAGGAGAAATCTTAATTAAGCAAATCTCTCCAATTTTAGAAGGAGGTCCGTCCGCTTCAATTACCAGTCCAATTATTTGCCGAATCTTTCCATATTTACGGATAGGATCAAGATTATCTATAACTGAGGCATATTTTTTTACCAAATAACCCATTATTTATCCTTTTTTTCTTTTTCTAATTCTTCTTCTAATTCTTCGCTTACCTTTTTAAGGGATTTTTTAATCTCTTCAAGCTGCGTATCCAAGCCGAATCTTTCCATATTTTTTCCATATTTACGGATAGGATCAAGATTATCTATAACTGAGGCATATTTTTTTACCAAATAACCCATTATTTATCCTTTTTTTCTTTTTCTAATTCTTCTTCTAATTCTTCGCTTACCTTTTTAAGGGATTTTTAATCTCTTCAAGCTGCGTATCCAAGCCGAATCTTTCCATATTTTTTCCATATTTACGGATAGGATCAAGATTGTTTAGGACTGAGGCATATTTTTTTACCAAATAACCCATTATTTATCCTTTTTTTCTTTTTCTAATTCTTCTTCTAATTCTTCGCTTACCTTTTTAAGGGATTTTTTAATCTCTTCAAGCTGCGTATCCAAATTGGCATCTATTCCACCAAAATCAGTCTCTATTTTACACCCACCTGGAGTAATAGTAAGATCATCTTTAATATTAATCTTTTTTACTCCGGCTACATCTCTTAAAAATTCTTCTTCATGGGCTTTTGTTAACTTTAAGTCAGTTAAATTAACCTTAATAGTAATCTCATCCCTCTCGGCTACTCTCTTTAAGGCTTCTCTAACATTCTTAACCACTATTTCTCTATTGGTGGTTAATTCACTCTTAACAATCTTCTTGGCGATTAAAACAGCTAACTCAATAATATCTTCCTCGGCTTCTTTAATAATATGACATCTTTTAGATTCAGCATTAGTAATTATTTCCTTCATTTGATGAATGAGACTGGTGGCTTCATCCTCTCCTTTTTTAAATCCTTCATCCTCTCCTTTTTTAAACCCTTCGGCATAAGCTTGTTCAAAAACCTCTTCTTTTCTTCTCTCTGCCTCTAAGATAATAGCTTCTGCTTCCTTAGTAGCTTCTTCCATCATCCTTCCTTTTTCGTAATTACCTTCCTGGATAATATTTTCCTTTAAATGATCAAATCTCGTGGTAGCTTTATTAATCTCTCTTTGTAGTCTTAATAATTCATTTTGAGTTTCTTCTATCTTCTTGCTTAAGACAGTAAGCACACTTCCCCCACTAGTTCCTAGCGCCTTCTTAGTTTCTACTATTACTACTTCCCCTTCGGTCGACATTTGTCCTGTTTTGTAAATATAATTAGGCAATGATCGCTTCTCCTCCTTTACCGCCACGAGCAATAATAATATCTCCAGACTCTTCTAACTGCCTAATAATATTAACTACCTTTTGTTGAGCCTCTTCTACATCTTTAGCTCGGACAGGGCCCATAAATTCTAATTCATCTTTTAACATAGCCGCTGCTCTTTTGGGCATATTATTAAATATCTTATCTTTAATTGTTTCATCTACTCCTTTTAAAGCTAAAGCTAAGGCTGGTATATCTACTTCTCTTAAAACTCTTTGAATTGAACGGTCATCCAGCATGGTAATATCTTCAAAGACAAATAATCGCTTTTTAATCTCCTCCACTAACTCTGGATCATCTTCGGTCAAACTTTCCAAGATTGCTTTTTCTGTAGCTCGATCAGCATTATTAAGCATTTCTACCACCGCAGCAACGCCACCTACTGCACTTACATTTTGACCAATAAAAGAAGATAGTTTTTTTTCTAATACCCTTTCTATTTCTCTCAGCACATCAGGTGAAGTACGATCCATAAAAGCAATTCTTCTCGTTACATCAGACTGAATTTCTGAAGGAAGTGATGATAAAATAGAAGAAGCGCTTTCAGCTGGCAGGTAGGATAAGATTAAAGCAATGGTCTGAGGGTGTTCGTTTTGAATAAAGCTTAGAAGCTGGGTAGGTTCAGTCTTTCTAATAAAATCAAAAGGTTTTACCTCTAAAGAAGATATTAAGCGATTGATCACGGAGACTGCCTTTTCACTTCCTAAAGCTTGCTCCAATATCTCTCTAGCATATTCTATACCTCCTTGAGCAATAAACTCTTGAGCCATAAGCATCTGTTGAAATTCTTTCATTACTTCTTTTCTGGTATCTGATTCTACTTTAGGTAGACGAGCAATCTCTAAGGTTATTTGTTCAATCTCTTCATCTCTTAAATGCTTAAAAACCTTAGCCGAAGATTCTGAACCTAAGGTAACTAATAAAGTAGCTGCTTTCTGTCTTCCGGTTAAATTCATAGCCATAACACCATCTTCTTGTCTTTTATAGTAGTTATTAACGAAAACCGGACATAGGAAATAATTCCAAGTAACAAAAGATAAACTTGTTTGCCCTCAAATTAGTTTGCCCTATGTCAAATTTTCATTAATAAGTGCTATAGTGCCTATCTATATGCAATCTGATAAATAACTTGACATAATAGTTGTATTTCCACCCCCTAACCCCCGCCAGCGGGGGACAGCCTCGTGGATGTCCGTTGTTTCGTTGCCTTTTCGGACAGGGACAAGCTTATCCCCCGCTGGCGGGGGTTAGGGGGTGGATTTTCCCTACGAGGTATGTCAACTTAATTAATGGATTGCATCTATATAGGATAATATATTTTCCTCTCTCTTTAATTAACTTGTTTGTAATCTTTGTGTTGTTAATGGAAAGTTATCGTTAAAGTGTGAGCATCTTTACCCAAAATGGTAGCACAAAACACTAAACTCTAAACAAATCCAAAATAATAAGAATTTAGTGTTCGGGGTGCCTTCAAAGTGAATCGTTTAAGTTTTGGATTTAGTGTTTAGAGTTTATTCAGTTGGTTATCTGACTACAATACACTAAGATAATAGAGCTATTTTCCCCTAATAGCTAACCGAGCAGACTTAGTTTTTACTCCTCGGCCAGCCAAGTTCTTAATAAATCTGCCACTATTTCAGGCTTCTCTTGAGCCATCTTAGCTACATTTCGTTCAAGCTCTATCCTTTCTTTGTCTTCAGGAGGAAGAGCTAATTCTGCTCCTTTTTCTTCTAAAGCAAGCAACGCTGCTCTTCGTTCTTCCTCCGTTCGGCGCTTCGCTTCTTCCCTTCTCATTTTTCTTCTTATGGCTAAGGCTTTACCAATAATAAATCCAAAGACCACAATGGCTAAAGCCGCCAAGCCGATAAGAGACATAATCTTTCTTTGGAGTTCTGTTTGGGCTACGGATTTTTCATATACCCACTCTTGAGTTCGATCAAACTGAACATTCTCTATAGAAACTACATATTCTACTCCTTCATATATCTTTTCCTTTTGGTTTCCAATAGCTGCTCTCACTAATGATTCGTATTTTAACATCTCATCTTTTGTTCGGGGATGGTAAGTTGGCTTGCCATTTTTATCCCTCTTTAATTTTCCTTTTTCATCATATTCATAAGTACCGTCAATAAAACAAGCTACTGAAATCTTAGAAAGTTTAGGACTCCTTGTCTGAACTACTTCTTCTTTGTCAGCTAAATAATTAGTTCGTCTCTCGTCTTTACTATACTTGGTAGGGCCTTGTTGACCAGTAATCCCCTTGTAACCCGGCAAGTTAGCTTCTACTCCCGGGGGACCACTTGGTTTCTCTCCCTCTCCTTGAAAATCTTCTTTTAAAGTCTCTTCACTAGTTTTTAGTTGTTCAAATCCAGGCATACTATATTTTTCTGCCTTTTTCTCGATGCGATCAAAGTCCATCTCAAACTTGACAATGGCTTCTACCTTATCACCTCCTAAAACTCTACAAAGCTTACTCCTGATCGATCTTTCTAATCCTCTTCCTTCTGTTCTTTGAAGCTCTAATTGTTTACTAGAAAGCCCTTCCATGGTGCTTTCTTCATTTTCCATTAAATCGGAGAGAATATTTCCCTTATTATCAATAATCGTTACATTTTCTGGTTTAAGCCCCTCTACTGCCGAAGCTACTAAATTAATTATTCCTTTTATTTGATTTGATTCTAAAGTAGCATAAGGTTTTAAGGTAAGTTTAATGGAAGCAGTAGCATTCTTTTCTTCTTCAATAAATAATTTTTTTTCAGGTGTTACGATCAGAACCCGAGCATTTTCAACTTGTTCTATTGATTCAATAGTCCGGGTTAATTCGCCCTGGAGAGCACGAAGGTAATTAATCTTTCTTTCGAATTCCGTAGCGGTAAACTTAACCGTATCAAAGATATCAAAGGTCACCAGGCCACCAGTGGGAGATAGTTTTTCTTTAGCTAAATTTAATCTAATCTTATCCCGATCTTTAGCTGGAACTAAGACATTTTCTCCTTCTAACTTATATTCTTGTTTCCATTCATCTAATTTAGAAGTTATTTTTCCTGCTTCAGCCGGACCTATCTTGCTATAGAGAAGGACATATTGAGGCTTTCCAAGAATAGCCATTAAGATAATTAGACTCCCGACAACTATTACTATAGAGACAATAATAGTTATCTTTTGACCTAATTTAAGCTTATTCCAGATGTTGATAATTTGGCGAGATAATTGTAGAAAAAACTCTTTCACCCATCCCCTCCCAAAAAAATGGATAAAGTTTCTTAAAGTAAGACTATATTTTATTCTTAAGCAATCAGTCTTTAGCTTTTCCTTTCTGCTGAAAGCTAATTGCTAACCGCTGAACGTTGACGATAATTAAGATGTAGCGCTCATCATTAACTGTCGGTAAGCTTGAATAAATCCTTGTTTAACTTGCATGGTTAGTCGTAAGGCTAAGTTAGCTTTTTCAGCAGCAATCATGACCTCATGAAGATTTTTTACTTCACCAGTAACCATTTTGGTAGCTAAGTCATCAGCTTTAATAGATAACTCATTTACCTCTATGAATTTTTCCTTTAAAATTTCTCCAAATTGTTTTATTAGATCAGGCGCAGGGGTGCTTCTTTTTGCCTCCATCTTTTCTAAGCTTAAAGATTTAGGTTGGAGTGAATCCATAGAAATACTTTTCATTTTTACCTCCCTTTTCCTTAGGTTTTACATAACCATCTGAAGAGTTCTATACATCATTCTTTTAAACGATTTAATTACTGTAGAATTAGCTTCGTAAGCTCTACTGGCGGTAATTAAATCAGTCATTTCCATAACAACATTAATATTAGGTAGATGGAGGTAGCCATTTTTATCAGCATCAGGGTGCCCAGGCTGATATTCTAAACGAGGAGGTAAATTTACTTCTTCTACCTTTACCACTCTAACCCCATTTCCTACTTCAAAAGATAGATTACCATTGGTCTTATTTGTGGAAAAAGGTAGAGTAAACTTTGGCTGCGTTCCGCGAGGTTCAAAAATCACATGGTGACGTTTATAAGGGCCTCCTTGAGGCGTTCTGGTAGTATTTACATTAGCAATATTATTAGCAATCACATCCATGCGAAGTGATTCCGCCGTTAACCCAGAAGCACTCGTGTCAATAGCTGAAAACATCTTCATCTTAATCTCACCCCCATAACAATTATTTCCGCCGTTAACCCAGAAGCACTCGTGTCAATAGCTGAAAACATCTTCATCTTAATCTCACCCCCATAACAATTATTTCCGCCGTTAACCCAGAAGCACTCGTGTCAATAGCTGAAAACATCTTCATCTTAATTTCACC
>JAHJRX010000048.1 GCA_018830565.1 bacterium
AGAAAGGTGCATATTCTTCCATTGGATCACCCTTGGAGGAAGTTTAAAATAAACCCATATAAAAGATCATTTTTATCTAATACAAAATAGGACATTTCTATTTAACGGAAAACAGGACATTTTCATTTTGCTGTTACAAAAAGTAATTTTTTGCTTGATAAAGAACAGTGTTTGTGTTAATATATTTTTTTACTGTTATATTATTTAAAACTTTAAAAGTGGAAAAGATATGAATTTGATAACTTTTAAAGGTGGAATTCATCCACCATGCCATAAGGAGTTAACTGAAAATAAGTTAACCACCAAGATGGAGATTCCTTCTCAAGTAGTTATTCCTCTTAGGCAGCATATTGGGGCACCTAATGAAGTTAAAGTAGCTGAAGGTGAGAAGGTTAAGACAGGACAAGTAATTGGAGAAAGTTCTGCTTTTGTGTCTGCTTCTGTCCATGCTTCTTGCTCTGGGATAGTAAAAAAGATAGGAATGTATCCTCATCCAGTCTTAGGAAGTTGCTTAGCGGTGGTCATTGAATCTGATGGGCAAGATACCTGGATCGAAAAAGAAGAACACCGTAATTGGGAGCAAATTTCTCCTTTGGAATTAAGGAAGATCATAAAAGATCGGGGCATAGTGGGGATGGGAGGAGCTGGATTTCCAACCCATGTTAAATTAACTCCACCTGAAAATAAACCTATTGATACCGTTATCTTAAATGGGGCAGAGTGCGAACCTTATCTTACAGCTGATCATCGGGTAATGGTGGAAAGAGTTAAAGATGTAGTTTTGGGATTAAAGATTATCATGAAGGTTCTGGGAGTCAAAAGAGCTTACATTGGTATTGAGATAAATAAGAAGAATGCTTTGTTTTTAATGGAAAAAGCAGTGAGGTCTGAAAAAAGAATAAAGGTGATACCATTAAAGGTAAAGTATCCTCAAGGTTCTGAAAAGCATTTAATTAAAACTATTCTCCAGAAGGAAGTGCCTTCCGGTAAATTACCAATGGATGTAAAGACCGTGGTCTTAAATGTCTCTACAGCTTTAGCGATAAAAGAAGCAGTGGTAAATGGTCTACCTCTAATAGAGCGAGAAATAACCGTGATAGGAAGACCAATTAACGAATCTAAAAATTTAAGAGTACGTTTGGGTACTTTGTTTACCGAGGTAATTAAAACCTGTGGTGGATTTGTAGAAACACCAGCGAGAGTAATTATGGGAGGACCAATGATGGGAATAGCCCAAAAGACCTTAGATCTGCCCATCATAAAAACTACTTGTGGGATTTTAGCTTTAACTAAAGAAGATATTTCTTTGGAAATTCCAAGCAATTGCATTAGGTGTGGAAAATGTGTCGATG
Source organism: bacterium (assembly GCA_018830565.1). NCBI lineage: Bacteria > bacterium. The sequence continues at coordinate 1,353 of JAHJRX010000048.1, forward strand.
CTTGCCCTATGAAACTTATGCCTAATATGCTTGGATTATTAGCCCAGCGAAGAAAGTTAAATGAGTTAAGAGAATATCATCTTTCTGATTGCATAGAATGCGGTTGTTGTGTCTTTGTCTGTCCAGCCAAACGTCCCTTAGTTCATTACTTTAAGTTGGGTAAATACCTTATCGCTAAGGACGATAAGAAATAGATGGCAAATATACAAACAAAGATCCTGTAAGGGTTCATTACCTTGCAGTTGGGTAAATACCTTATCGCTAAGGACGATAAGAAATAGATGGCAAATATACAAACAAAGATCCTGTAAGGGTTCATTACCTTGCAGTTGGGTAAATACCTTATCGCTAAGGAGAAGATATAAATGGAAAAGCTAAATGTTGCGGTTTCTCCTCACTTAAAGACCAAAGATTCTGTTCCTAAGATTATGTGGACAGTAGTAGTTAGTTTAATTCCTGCAGGAATTGGAAGTGTTTATTTTTTTGGTCTGCATGCTTTGGGGATTATTATTTCATCTGTGGCGGGTGCTGTCTTAACCGAAGCTTTGATCCAAAAAGTATTTCTTAAAAAGCCGGTAACTATTACTGATGGAAGTGCTGTAGTTACTGGGATATTACTTGCTTTTTCTATTTCACCTCAGGTGCCGCTTTGGCTTGTAGTAGTGGGTTCAGCCTTTGGTATTGGTATTGCCAAGCATTGCTTTGGAGGTTTAGGTTGGAATGTCTTTAATCCAGCTATGATTGGTCGGGCATTTCTTTTGGCTTCTTGGCCTGCTCTAATGACTAGATGGATCACTTCCTTCGATGCCAAGACTACCGCTTCACCTTTAGGGATATTAAAAGAAGAAGGAATAGAGGCCTTGGTAGCTTATTTTGGAAATCATGCCACTATGTATAAAAGCTTATTTTTAGGAAGTGTAAGTGGATCATTAGGAGAAACCTCGTGCCTTTTATTGTTGATAGGAGCAATAATCTTATTTATTAAAGGATATATTACCTGGCCTATTCCGTTTAGTTTTCTGGGAACGATTGCTTTACTTTCATGGGTATTTGGTGGGCAAGGTCTTTGCAATGGAGATCCTCTCTTGAATATCCTTTCGGGAGGAGTTATCTTAGGAGCATTCTTTATTGCTACCGATATGGTTACTTCTCCTACTACCAAGATAGGTCAATTAATCTTTGGTATGGGTGCAGGAGCATTGGTTGTTCTTATCAGGCTTAAGGGTGGCTATCCAGAAGGTGTTTGCTATGCAGTCTTATTAATGAATGCTTTGGTTCCCATAACTGATCGGCTGGTAAAAAGAAGACCATTTGGAATGAAAACTACTGAAATCACAGGGAAAGAAAAAGAAGGGCGGTAGAAGGCCGCCGAGGAGGATAGCTTTGCTTAAAATACTTAAAATAGGCTTTAATTTAATGGTTGTGGCTTTATTGGGAGCTATAATCTTAGCCTTTAGTAATAACATTACTGCTCCTCTAACTAAAAAGGTAGAAGAAGAAACAAAAGCCAGAGCAAGAAAAGCAGTCATCAATGCTGATGAGTTTATCCAAATCGATCCAGAAGGAAGATTTTTTAAGGCCATCAAGGATGGTAAGTTGTTAGGTTATGTCATTACTGCTCTGGCTAAAAATGGTTACGCTGGAAGTTTTGGGGTAATGGTGGGAGTTAGTCCAACCTTAAAAGTAGTAAAGATAAAAATATTAAACCAACGGGAAACTCCAGGGTTAGGAACAAAGATTGAAGAAGATTGGTTTTTATCTCAGTATGAAGGCAAAGGAGTAGAAAATTTAGTAGTGATAAAAGAAGAGACTGCGGATAAAATTCAAGCTATTACTGGAGCAACTATATCTTCTAAGGCTGTTACTGATGGAGTTAAGGAAGGGATAGAAGAGTTAAAGAAAAAGTTAACTTGTTTAGAAAAGAATTAAGATTAAATGGACTATAGTAGTTATTAACGAAAACTAGACATAGGAAATAATACCGAGCAATAAAAGATAAACTTGTTTGCCCTCAAATTAATTTGCTCTAGGTCAAATTTTCATTAATAAGTGCTATATTTAAATAATTGCTTAGATTGCTTGAATTTAACTGATTACTGAGAGCTAAGGGTTGAATTTACTTTAAATTAGGAGTGAAATGTCGATGTGGAAGATATTTATTAACGGTGTCTATAAAGAAAACCCTATCCTTCGTCTAGCTTTGGCGTTATGTCCATCTTTAGCTGTTTCTAATACAGCCTTAAATGGATTAGCCATGGGTATCTGCCTTTTATTTGTGATGGTGTGTTCAGAAGTAATTGTTTCTTTAACGCGAAAAGTTATTCATCAGCGAATTCGAGTTCCTGCTTATTTAACCATAACTGCCACCATTGTCACGCTTTTAGAGCAATTTCTTCATGCTTGGTTTCCAGAAATTCATAAAAACTTAGGGGTCTTTGTTGCTTTGATCGTAGTCTTTGCTATTATTCTGGCCAGATGTGAAGTCTTTGCTTCTAAAAATTCTGTAGGTAAGTCCTTCTTTGATGGATTAGGAATGGGGACAGGCTTTCTTCTTTCCATGGTGATTATTGGGATGATTCGAGAATTATTTGGCTCTGGAAGTATCTTTGGACAGCAGATAATGTTTGAAGGTTACCAGCCTGTCTTAATATTAGTTCTTTCTCCAGGAGCATTTTTAGTGGTGGGTTTACTAATGGGGTTTATTAACTGGATAGAAAGAAAATTTACCCCAAAAGGAGTAAAATAAGATGGACTTAAAGGAATTAGGGACCATATTTATCAGTGCCGCTTTAATAAATAACTTTGTCTTTACTAAATACTTAGGATTATGTATTTTTTTTGGTATTTCCAAAAGAATGGATATCTCTATCTCCATGGGTATTGCGGTAACTTTTGTGATGGTCCTAAGCTCTATCTTAGGAGGACTAATCTATCATTTTGCCCTGGTGCCATTCCATATTGAATTTATGAGAATTGTGGTCTTTATTATAGTGATTGCTTGTTGTGTTCAATTCATAGAGATGATTGTCAAAAAACACTTAACTACTCATTACCATATGTGGGGAGTATATTTACTCTTGATTGCTACTAACTGTATTGTTCTTTCTATTCCTTTGATAAATGTGGAGAATAAGTTTAATCTTATTCAAAGTGTGGTTAATGCTTTTGGGTCGGGAGTAGGATTTGCCTTAGCCATAATCTTAATGGCTAGTATTCGAGAAAAGGCAGATCTGGCTGATTTACCTGAATCTTTAAAGGGATTTGCTTTTGCCTTCATTGCTGCTTCTTGTTTAGCTCTTGCTTTTTTTGGATTTTCAGGATTAATTAAACCCTTGGCGGGAGGAATATAGCCATGGACTGGGGATTAATTGCCAACATTACTACTACCCTGGCGATAATTGGATTTTCCTTTGGATCTTTACTTGCTCTGGCTGATCAAATCTTTGGTATAGAGTTAGATTCCCGTGTTCATGAAGTAGAAGAAATATTACCTAAGGGTCAATGTGGTGCTTGCGGATTTGGAGGATGTGCTGCTTATGCAGAAGCGGTAGTAGTAAGTAATAATGTTTCGCCTTCGCTTTGTCGGCCTGGTGGAGGGGATATGGCTAAACTAATTGCCAAGATTACGGGTAAAGAGCCAGAAGCCATTGAGGGAACAAAAGCTCATTTAAGATGTCAAGGAAAACCAGAAAAAGCCTTCATTTATGAAGGTAATATGGATTGTGAATCTGCTTTCCTGTTATTTAATGGTGATAGTGTTTGTCCCTATAGTTGTCTTGGATATGGGACCTGTGTTCTGGCTTGTCCATTTGAAGCTATTTCATGCCAAGAGGAAAGGATCATCATTGACCATCTCCGTTGTACAGGATGTGGAAAATGTGCTTCTTTTTGTCCAAAGCAAGCTATTCAAATGATCCCTGAAACAGCTAAGGTAGTGGTAAGGTGTGCTTCTTTAGAGAAAGGTGCAAGAATAAAGGAGATCTGCCCAGTAGGTTGTATTGGCTGTGGCATATGTGCTAAGGAATGTAAAGCCCAAGCTATAAAAATAAAAGATAACTTACCTGAAATAGATTATGCTCAGTGTAGACAGTGCCCAGATATATCCTGCCTTAATAAAAAATGTCCCACCAGCGCCTTGGTAAGAATTTAATGAAATTTATCATTTTATTTCTTATCTCTTTTTTTATTTCTACCGCTTTAACGCCTTTAATGAGAAAGTTTTGTTTAAAAACTAAGATTGGCATAGACTATAAAAGTGATAGAAAAGTACATCAAAAACGAATTATCACTCGTTTAGGGGGAGTGGCTATTTTTTTCTCTTTCTTTCTTTCCCTCTCTATCCTTTATTTCTTTGTTTTGGAGAAGGAGATCTTTTTAAAAAATGTCACTATTCTCTTCTTAGGAGCCTTAATTATTTTAATGATAGGTCTATATGATGACGTTAAGAGAGTAAGACCGATAATAAAACTTTTATTTCAAATTTTAGCTGCTTTAGTCTTGGTCTATTTTAATGTAATAGCTGATGTTTCTAAATACATTACTAGTAATTATATTTATCAAATAAATGCTTTAGTTACCGTGATTTGGATAGTGGGGATAACTAATGCAATTAACTTAGTAGATGGATTGGATGGCTTAGCAGCTGGAATTGTTTCTATAGCTTCTATTACTATCTTTCTTATCTCATTACTTAATCAATCCTTTGATTGTGCTTTTTTCTCTATAGCCTTAGCTGGGGCTGCTATTGGCTTCTTACGTTATAATTTTAATCCAGCTAAATTATTTTTAGGCGATAATGGCAGTATGTTTTTGGGCTTTTCATTGGGAACTATTTCGTTAATAGGTTCTCATAAGAGTGCTACCGTGGCTGCTCTCCTTATTCCTGTAATAGCTTTAGGACTTCCCATTACAGATACTTTATTTGCGATAATTCGAAGAACTATAAAAGGAATACATATCTTTGCCCCAGATGACGGACATATCCACCATAAGTTAGTAAATTGGGGTTTTACCCATAAAGAAGCGGTATTATTCTTATATGGTATCACTGTTATCTTAGGATTAACTGCTTTTGTCATTACAGCTCTTAGAAATGAGATCTCCGGGGTTATTTTATTTGCGATAGGAACTATTGTCGTTATAGGCATTAGGAAACTTGGATTCATAGAACATCTCCTGATAATAAAGAATAGCCTTACTAATGGACATAAAAAGGAAAAACAGAAGGACTTTTTATAGTCTTATGGTAACTTTATGAGATGGAAGTTGTCAGATGCAATCAGAGTGTTGGCAGTCTATTCACTGGTTGAGTTGAAAAAAGCACGTGCTTTGCCTGGCACCACCAATTTTATTTACTTTTGGATATGTTTATAGACGATAATTTATCTCTATTATTTTGTGGGATAAGAAATTAGAAAGAGTGTTCCTTTTTATTTTTTATTCTTTCTTCCATTTGAGTAAATCTTTGGATAAATTTATGAATGGTTTGGCGAAGGGAAAGTTCGGGGTCTATCTTAAAAAAACGAGCAACACTAACTAAAGAAAAAAGTAAGTTTCCAAATTCTTCCTCTGTTTTTTGAGTATCTTGATTTTGGCACTGGTCTTCAAGCTCTTTAATCTTTTCTCTTATCTTCTTAATTGCCTCATCTTTTTTAATCACCTCATCCTTCTTAATTACCTCATCAATGTTATCCCAGTCAAATTTTACTGTAGCCGCTCTTTCTTGAATCTTCTTTGCCCAAACTAAAGCTGGTAAATGATGAGGAATTCCTTTAAGTAAAGACTCATCCTTTGTTTCAGTTCTTTTAATTTTGTGCCAATTCGATAAAACCTCTTGAGAATCTTTAACTTTAGTATCTCCAAAAACATGGGGATGACGTTCTTTCATTTTTTTAATAATTTCTTTTAAGATATCATTAACATTAAATAAATTAGCTTCTTTAGCTAAATGAGCATGAAAGACTATCTGGAAAAGAAGGTCTCCTAACTCAGATCTTAAATTCTCAAAATTTTGCTCCTCAATTGATTCTAAAACTTCATAAGCTTCTTCAATTAAATAACTCTTTATTGATTGATGATCTTGCTCTTTATCCCAAGGACAACCCTCGCTACTGCGTAGTTTTTCCATAATATGGACTACTTCTTCAAAGAGATTACCTGAGGTTATCTCCTTCATTTATTATCTCCTTTTATTGATTGATGATCTTGCTCTTTATCCCAAGGACAACCTTCGCTACTGCGTAATCTTTCCATAATATGGACTACTTCTTCAAAGAGATTACCTGAGGTTATTTCTTTCATCTATTATCTCCTTTTCTTAGCAAGATAGTTTTACTTGTAAAGTATGGCATTTTTACTTATTAACCTTAATCATGCTTAATTATATAGGAAAAGAATTTAAAATCTATTAAGATTTTTATCTTACAAAAAAAGCCTTGACGATTAATCTTAAAAATACTAAATTAATATTAAGTTAAAGGACGTTGAATCTACTTTCAAGATAAAAAGTTTTTAAAATAAAATTTTAGAGAGAATGATTGATAGTGAAAAAATTAGTAACTTTATTTATATTTGTGTTTATCTTATGTTTAAAGACATCTTATGCTGGCGAGGGTATTTATTTAGCTTATAATTCACGGGAAGGAGATGTTTTAAGCTACCAAATGACAGCGTTAGCTGAAAACAAGTTAAAAGATGTAGGAAAATTCACCTCAGAACAAACTGTTAATTGGGATCAAAAAGTGATTAAGGTTAAGGGTGATATCATTACTGCTAAGATTGTGATCACTTATTCCCAAGGAATAATGCGTTCAGAAGATATTCAAGAAAAAGAAGTTCCAATAGATATGGGTAGTTTAAAAGAAGGAGATGAGTATTTTATAAAATTTCGAAAAAATGGTGAAGTTGTTGAAAGTAATCAGGAAGCTTTAGAAGAATCTATATTAAATCAGCTTATATTTCCTAAAACAAAGTTAAAGATTGGAGATAGTTGGAACTTAGGAAATTATACCACTTGTAAGCTTATTGATTTTGTAAAATACAAAGGTTATGACTGTGCTAAGATAGAAGTTAAGTCTATTCCTGGAAAATTAGAGATACCTGGCCTTCTTAAGGAAGTGCCTTCTCTTCAAAGCCAAGATTTCACCATGCACTCTACTGATGGAATAGTTTATTTTGCTTATAAAGAAGGAAAGATGGTAGAATCAAAGACTAAATCAATTCTTAACATCGAGCAGATATGGAAAGAAGAAGGAAAAGTTTCTACAGCTTCGACAATGGAGACTATAGTTGAACTTGTAGAAAAATAAATAAAACTTTTACACTTTTTGAGTAATTACGGTAAAGGTTAAGGAGTACTTGAGGTTAAATAAAGAATTTATGAAGTAGGTGACAAATATGAAGTATGTAATAGAAAGTTTATGAAGTAGGTGACAAATATGAAGTATGTAATAGAAAGTTTATGAAGTAGGTGACAAATATGAAGTATGTAATAGAAAGTTTATGAAGTAGGTGACA
>JAHJRX010000049.1 GCA_018830565.1 bacterium
AAGAAAGGTGCATATTCTTCCATTGGATCACCCTTGGAGGAAGTTTAAAATAAACCCATATAAAAGATCATTTTTATCTAATACAAAATAGGACATTTCTATTTAACGGAAAACAGGACATTTTCATTTTGCTGTTACAATATTGAAAAAAGTATTACCGAGGTCATTTTTTTAATTTTTCACCTTGTTATTTTTTATAACAATGTGGTATACTAATAGTAGTTTTAAAGATTTGGAGGATTTATGATCAAGAAATTTATAAAGATATTCATCTTGATAGTTATTTTGATAGTTATTTCTTTTCTCTTGACTTCACCTTCTTTTGCTCAAAAGAAACCTATTCGCATGGCCATTATTGACTTAGATGCCCAAGGTGTTCCTCAAGAGATAGCTAACTCTTTAGCGGAAGTTCTTCGCTCTGCTTTTGTTGGTTACCCAGAGTTTGAGATCATTGAATACAGCAAGATGAGAGAGATCTTAAAAACACAGGCTTTTCAACAAACTGGTTCTACTGATACTGCCTCTATGACAGAGCTTGGAAAGATCTTAAATGCCCAGAAAGTAGTTTTGGGGTCCATAAATGCAATTGGTAAAAAGTATCTTATTGTCTTAAGAGTAGTCGATGTAGAATTAGGCAAGATTGAGATGGCTCATACTGAGGAGCTTATTTGTGAACTGGAGGAGCTAACTACCTTAGTTAGGAATACGGGGATAGGTTTAGCCAATAAGATCTTAGGTGTTTTACCGGTAGAAAAACCAGCCGCCAAAGAGATAAAAGAGATAGTTAAAAAAGAAGGGCCGGTTAAAGTGGAAGAAAAAGCTCCTCAGATATTAAAAATGAAGATTCGAGAAGGAGCTAAGACCAAAGGAATTGCTTTTGCTCGTTCCTTTATTCTTCCTGGTTGGGGGCAATTTTATAAAAGGCATTACTTTAAAGGAAGCGCTATCTTAATTATAGACACGATTGCTATCTTGGGAGCTATAGATGCAAAGAAAAAATACACTACAGTAAATAAAGAATATCAAGAGGCTCAAAAAAAGTACGACCAAATGGTGAGAGAAAATTATCCTTTTGACCAATTTTTAAGTGATGATCTTAATATAAAGTATCAGGAAGCCAAAGATGCTTCTAAAAATATTCAAGGGCCTATGACTATAGGGATAATTGTTTATGCTTATAACTTAATTGATTCCTTATTAGGTTTTCCTTTGCCTGAAGATATAATTTACACGACTAAAAACACCAAAGACTGGAACCTTTCTTTAGATTTATTAGTTGAGCCAAAATTAGTGATAACTAAGAAATTTTAACTATTCTTTTTTACTTTAAAGGAGGTTGTTGAAAATGTTTACTCGACAAAGTAAATTAATCTTATTTTTTACTTTAGTTTGCTTATGTTTTTTTCTCTTTAATTGTGCTAAAAATCCAGTAGAGCCAAATTTTAATCATCCTGATGATTCTCGTAATCCATCAAATAATCCATCAAATCCACCTCCACCAAATCAACCCACGATCCAACTATCTCCTCCCGCCCCCATAAATTTTAATTCTGTAGAATTAAAATGGACTTGTTCCAATATGGATCCTAATAAACTTAAACACTTTGAAATCTGGATGGGTACTTCCCCTGGTAATTACCAGCTTAAAGGAAATAGTGGCAAAAATACTTCCTTTCAGGTTAGTAATTTAACTCCTAATACAAATTACTTCTTTGTCATCAAGGCTATAGGATATGATGGTGGTATCTTGGCTATGAGTAACGAGGTTTCGTTTAATCTCCCAAATCCACCCACGATCCAATTACTTCCTCCCACCCCCATGGGTTTTAATTCTGTAAGGTTAGATTGGACTTATTCCAATATAAATCTTAGTGAAATTATGTACTTTGAAATCTGGATGGGTACTTCCCCTGGTAATTACCAGTATAAAGGAAATAGTGGCCAAAATACTTCCTTTCAGGTTGATAATTTAACTCCTAATACAACTTACTACTTTGTCATCAAGGCCATAAAAATTGATAATACTAGTTTTAAAAGTAACGAGGTTTCATATTTTTATGCCATAGGAAATTAAATTAATGAAGGTTTTAATTACCGGGATAAATGGTTTTACAGGTGAACATCTGGTAAGATACCTATATAAAGAAGACCCCGAGGTAGAAATCTATGGTTTTATAGAAAGAGGTGGAGAATTTCTTCATCTTGAAGAAAAGTGGGTAAAAAAGATAAGATTATTTGAAGTAGATATTACTAACTACCGGGAAGTAACTGGACTTATCTCAAGTATCCTTCCAGAAAAGATATTTCATTTAGCCGCGATAACTTTTGGACCTACGGTAAAGAAAAATCCTCGCTTTGCCATGGAGGTTAATTTTTTTGGCACTAAGAATATCTTAGATGCTGCCTTAGAAGCTAAAATAAATCCCTTAATTCACGTGGCTACTTCCAGTGCTGAATATGGCTTAGTCTATGAAGAAGAAAATCCCGTTACCGAAAAAAATGTCCTTCGGCCCATGGATTTTTACGGAGTAACTAAGATTGCTCAAGATATGGTAGCTTATCAATATTTTAAGACTTACCAGTTACAGATTATTAGAACTCGATCCTTTAATCAAACCGGCCCAGGAGAGCGAAAGGATTTTGTTTGTTCTAATTTTGCTTATCAAATTGCTCTTATTGAAAGAGGAAAGCAAGAACCAGTAATTAAAGTAGGAAACTTAGAAGCTAAAAGAGATTTTATCGATGTCAGAGATGTAGTTAAAGCTTATTATTTAATTATGGAAAAAGGAGAAAGAGGAGAGGTTTATAATGTCTGCTCTCATAAAGCTTATGCCATTAAAGAAGTCTTGGATATCCTCTTGAAAATGAGCCGGTGCGAGATAGAAGTTAAGGTAGAAAAAGAACGGTTTCGGCCTTCAGATGTGCCTATTCAAGTAGGGAGCTATGAAAAACTTAAATCCCAAACAGGATGGAAGCCAGCCATTACTTTTGAAAAAACTTTAAGAGATCTCTTGAATTATTGGAGGGATAGGCTAAAATAAAGGTAATTGTTTAGCCGTCAGTAGTCAGCTAAAACTAATAAAATCAGGTAGTAGTGTCTCAAATATATTTCTCTTGCCTTAATGGACTTATTCCTAATAAAACTAAAGGCTGAGAGCTGACACCTGAACGCTGACAAATAACCTATTAAGATTACTGATTTTAGAGGAGGTAAGATTTGGATTGGAAGAATGAAAAGGTATTAATCACAGGAGCAGGAGGGTTTATTGGCAGCCATTTGGCGGAAAGATTAGTGACCTTAGGGGCCAAGGTAAAAGTCTTTATTCGTTATAATTCCCGAAATCATCAAGGATTTATTGAAGGTTTTAAACCTCAAATAAGAGAAAAGATAGAGATTGTGGCTGGTGATTTAAGGGATGCTCAAGCTGTTAAAGAAGCCAGCAAGGAAGTAGATATTATCTTTCACTTGGGTTCATTAATCTCCATTCCTTACTCTTATTTACATCCCAGCGAAGTAGTAGAGGCTAATGTCTTAGGTACTTTAAATGTCTTAAATGCGGCCAGAGAAAATAAATCAAAAAGAGTAGTCCATACTTCGACCAGTGAAGTTTATGGTACGGCTATTTATGTTCCCATAGATGAAAAGCACCCTTTGCAAGGACAATCTCCTTATTCAGCCAGTAAGATTGGAGCAGATATGTTAGCGGAAAGCTTTTATCGGGCTTATGATTTACCAGTAGTAACGGTGAGACCTTTTAATACTTATGGTCCCAGACAGTCAGCCCGAGCCGTTATTCCTACCTTAATTACTCAAATTATTGCTGGAAAAGATGTTTACTTAGGAAGCACTAAACCCATCAGAGATCTTAACTATGTTTCAGATACGGTGGAAGGATTTATTAAGATAGCGCAAGCCCCTAATATAGAAGGAGAAGTAATTAATATTGGCTATGGCAAAGGAATCTCAGTGGGCGAATTAACTGATAAGATTATAAGTTTAATTGGTCGAGAAGTAAAGGTGATCTTTGATGCCTCGAGAATAAGACCCTCCAAGAGTGAAGTAGATAGATTAATTGCCAATAATGAAAAAGCTAAAAAATTGACCGGGTGGGAACCTCAGGTTTCTTTAGATGAAGGGCTGAGGAGAACCGTGGATTGGATTTCAGAAAATATAGCTCTTTATAAACCAAGTGTTTACAATGTTTAGGAGATAAAAATGAAGGCTGTGATTTTAGCAGGAGGATTCGGGAGTAGGCTTCGACCTATTACTTACTCTATCCCCAAGCCCTTACTTCCCGTGGGGAGAAGGCCTATTATGGAGATTCAAATTGATCAATTAAGAAAAGCCGGGTTTAATAAGATCTATGTAGCTACAGGATACCGAAGCGAACTAATCGAAGCTTATTTTAGAGATGGAAGTAGTCTGGGGGTAGAAATTACTTATTCTAAAGAAACCAAGAGATTAGGAACAGCTAGTCCTATTAAGTTATTAGAAGAATTCTTAGATGAACCTTTTTTAGTCTTAAATGGGGATGTGCTTCTGATTAGAGAAAACTTTAAGGATATTTATGACCATCATCTTAACTTAAATTATGAGATGACCATTTGTCTTAAAGATTATGAGGTGGTCGTTCCTTATGGAGTAATAGAGATTAATGAAGGCTATGTTAATGCAGTCAAAGAAAAACCAATCTTAAAATACCACATTGCTGCCGGGGTATATGTCTTAAATCCTTCTCTTTTAGAATACCTCCCTAAAGATACTTTTTATGATATTCCTGATTTAGTAAGGAATCTTTGTAGTCTTAAAAAGAGCGTTGGAAGTTATATCATTAAAGGTGATTGGATAGATATCGGAAGAGAAGAAGATTACGAAAGAGCATCTTTGGAAGTTATGAAGTGGGAAAAGGAAGATCTTTAAGAGGTGATAAGTTTAAGAGGTAATAAGAGAGATGCAAAAGAATGACTATCTCTTAGCTAAAGAGAAATTTACCTTTGGAGAATACGGAGAAGTTACGGAAAGATTCAAGCAGGTCTTGAATGAGTTTAAAGAGAGGGAGAAGTTAGAGCCCATCTTTAATATTTGGGAAGTAGGAATTAAGAGAATAATCGATTTATTTTCTTCCTTATCAGGAATTATTATTCTTTTGCCATTCTTGGTAATTGCAAGCTTAATTATTAAGCTTGATTCTAAGGGACCTATATTTTTTAAACAAAGGAGAGCTGGTTATCGAGGAAAGGTCTTTTATTGTTATAAGTTTCGCTCGATGCGGATAGATGCTGAGGCAAAAAAGGATGGATTGAGAAAAGAAAGCGAAGTAGATGGGCCAGTCTTTAAGATTAAGAAAGATCCTCGGATGACCAAGGTAGGAAGATTTATTCGTAAAGCCAGCATTGATGAGCTTCCTCAACTCTTTAATGTCTTAAAAGGAGAGATGAGTTTAGTAGGGCCACGTCCTTTGCCGATTGAAGAAGTAGCTAAATTTGAAAGATGGCATTTAAAACGTTTAAGGTCTGTCCCTGGACTTACTTGTATTTGGCAAGTAAGTGGCAGGAATACGATTAGCTTTGATGATTGGATGCGGATGGATATTGATTACATAGATAATTGGTCAATCTTTTTAGATTTTAAACTTTTACTCCAAACTATTCCCACGGTAGTCTTTGGCACGGGAGCAAGTTAAATTATAAGATTCTCATTTTAAACAGTTTGGCCAAGTAAATCATTGAGATAATCTAGGATTTCAAGTAATGTTTTTTCGCAAGCTTGTTTTGCTTGGTGTTTGGAATTGGTAATTTGAAATTTTAACATTTTTTTCAATCTTAATTTATTTGAGTATATCAAAGAAAGGTTTATGAAAAAAAATAAGGACATTTCAAAATTGTTTCATTTTTGTTTAGTTAGTATCTTTTTAATCATTACTTTTTTATTATATTATACTTCTTGGAGTGGCATTACTTATCTTTTTGCTTCTCCGGCTTTATATATTATCCCAGTGGTAATGGCGGTATTATTATGGAGCTTAAAAGAAGGAGTAGTAGCCTTGTTTTTAGCTTTGTTAGCCGTAGCTCCTCTCTTTTTTTATAAGATCCAGACCGGAGAAGTTAGGGAAAGTATCATCATCTTGAGCGAGGTAACTTTACTCTTATTAGTAGGTATCTTTTTTATAGAGTTTATAAAAAAGAGGATTAAAGAGATTACTAAAAGTGGCGGCATTGAAACTATTACTCAAATTACAGTGGATAAAGAAAAAGAGGCAGAAAAACTTTTAAAAAGTATTAGAAATCTTCATCAAATTGCTTTATCTTCAGTCTCCATCAAGGAAGAAGACTTTAAATTTATCTTAGAAGATATTATTGATTACTTTAAAAGCCGCTGTTGTGTAATCTTGTTAAAAGATGAACCTACGGAAGACTTTTACTTTAAGTATTTTGCCGGGGATACAAAAGAAGCAGAAAAGATCTTTAAATCTAACTTAGGAAAAGATATGAAGAGCTTTATCATAAAGACCTCTGGTCATATTATGATCGGAGATATTTGTGAAGATATTAGATATCGAAGTTTTTCTCAAGCTTTAGTCAGAAGCATCTTATGTGTCCCCATGATCTTATATGGAAATATTATCGCCTTAATGTATGTAGATAGTCCAGTAAAAGATACTTACCAAGAAAAAGATGTGGAGGTTTTGTCCTTATATGGAGAGTTGCTGACCTTGTTCTTTAAAGCAGAACACCTCCAGGATAAATTAGAAGAAGTCTCTATCTATGACGAAACTTCAGATCTAATGAGTTTAAGTTATTTCCAACAAAGATTGGATGAAGAAGTTTCTCGCGTCGATAGGTATGGCGCTAAATTAGTCTTAGTTTTAGCTTCAATTAAAATAGTGACCGAAAAGGAGATGCCTTCTTTCATTACTGATGATCTTCTTTTAAAAGATCTAGCTAAGATATTCTTAAAATGTGTCCGACAAGGAGATATTTTAGCTCGATATAAAAGTTCTTCTTTTGCGGTAGCTTTAATAGATTCTAGTACTAATTTAGCTTTTATCTTTGCAGAGCGGGTTCAAAAGTCTATCTTAGAATATTTAAACGACAAGAATTTAAGTAAAAAAAACTCTGTCAATATTGGTATTGGAAAATATAAGACTGGATTAAATAAGAAGGAATTCTTAAGAAAACTTGAAGAAATTACCGAAAAAGCTCATTTGGAAGAAGGAAATATCTCTGTTCTGGAGTAGTTTTTCTTGACCAAAGATAGACCTAAAAAGACCAGTATTGATAAAGAATGCTGGTCTTTTTAGTTTTTATGGTAGTAGTTATTAATTAAAATTGGCATAGTTATTTGGGCAAGCTTATATAGTCAACAGTTAATCATTATATTGTTGGCCACGTTGTTAACCTAAGACACAAGGAGAAATAGATGAGCGAAGACAAAATATGGGAAGTTAAGAGAATTAAGTATAAAGGTCAGGTTGAAGAGAGTATTTCTTCTAAAAAGGAAAAAGGCCCTCGCCTCATAAGGAACAAAAAAGTAGTGGCCAAGATAGAAGAAATTCCTAAGGTTATTTCCAAAGAAACAAAGAAAGAAGCGATAGATCATGTCTCCAAAGTCATGGAAGATATTAAGTATGGAAGAACAATTAATGGTCAAGAAACAAAAAAGGCTATGAAGGGCATGATTAAAGAGCTTACAGAGAACAAAGAAGCTATGTTAGAGTTAGAGAAGATTAAAGAATATGATAAATATACCTTTACTCACTCCTTAAATGTATGTATTCTCTCTTTATTAATTGGTCTGGAATTAAGATTAAGTCAAGACCAATTGGAAGAATTAGGGGTAGGGGCGCTCCTCCATGACGTAGGAAAGACTTTTATTAATAATAATATCATTAATAAAGAAGAACATTTAGATAGTAGAGAGTATGAGGAAATTAAAAAACACCCTTTATATAGTTATAAGATTATCTCTCAAGATCAATCTATTGGTGAAATGCCAAAGATTATTGCTTATCAACATCACGAAAGATATAATGGCTTCGGTTATCCTCAAGGGTTGAAAGATACTAAGATTAACAAGTATGCGGTAATGGTTTCATTAGGAGATGTTTATGATGCTTTAATTGCCGATCGCGTTTACAAAAGAGGACTTTTACCTTATGAAGCAATGAAGATTATTATTGGTTCAAGTGGAACAGATTTTGATCCTAATATTACTTCTTCTTTTGTCAGATGTATGTCTATCTATCCTTCAGGAAGTTTAGTCCGGTTAAACACTGGAGAAATTGCGATGGTGGTTAAGGTTAGCAAGCAATCGATTATTAGGCCTTTCATCAGAATAGTCTTAGATTCTCAAGGAGAAATCTGTAAAGAAACGATAGAGATTGACTTAATGAAGGACGATAAGCATTTTATTATAGGGGCAGTTGATGTTGACATCTTCTCTAAATGACTTTAGGAGATTATTAACAGAAGATTTGGATAGGTTGGTTTAATCTTAATTTAAAAAAGAAAATTTGTTGTTAAAAAATATAGATTATGGTATACAAAGTTTACCTTAATGGTTATTTTTTAAGTATTTTCGTTAATAGCTACTATAAGTTTTTTCTAGTCAGGAGGCTTTTTGTCATTAAATTGTTGTAAAAATTGCGAAAATTTTTTTCATTGTGAAAAAAAGTGGGTTTTAGGAGAGAGAGGAATTAATTCTTCTTGCTGTCTAGAATGTAAAGATTTTAAGATTTGCTTAGTCGGTAATATTAAAGAACGATGGAAGATTATCCATGAAAATGAAAGTAATCTAAAGTCTTTAGAATGAAAAAAGATGAAGATGAGGGGTAAAAAATGAAGGATATATTAAAGATTTTGTCTAAAAACGGAAAAGAAAGATCAGAAAACATTGCTGCTATGACCGGCAAGACTAAAGAAGAAGTAGAAGCCTTAATTAAAGAGATGGAAGAAAAAAAGATTATCATTAAGTATAAAACCTTAATTGATTGGGAAAAGATTAGCGAAGAAGTGGTTTATGCTTTTATTGAAGTGAAAGTTATTCCAGAAAGAGATGTAGGATTTGATGCTGTAGCCAGACGAATTTATAGCTATCCTGAAGTTCATGCTATGTATTTGATGGCTGGTACTTATGACTTTGCGGTAGTTGTCTCTGGTAAGAGCATGAAAGAAATTGCTTATTTTGTAGTAGAACGATTAGCTACTATTGAGCAAGTTCAAAGTACCGCTACTCATTTTGTTCTTAAAAGATACAAGGTAGATGATGAAATTATAGTTCCCCTGGAAGAAGAAGATAAAAGATTAAAGGTAAGTTATTAAGAAATGAAGAAATTATTAAGTCAAAGTGTTTTAAGTATTCCACCTTCCGGAATAAGACGATTTTTTGATATTATAGCTACTTTAGATGATGTGATCTCTTTAGGAATAGGAGAGCCAGATTTTGACACGCCGTGGCATATAAGAGAGCTAAGTATTTATCACCTAGAGCAAGGATATACTAACTACACTTCAAATTCTGGATTAATAAAATTAAGAGAAACTATTAGTCAGAGACTAAATAAAGATTACCAATTAAAGTATGATCCGGTAACTCAAATATTAGTTACGGTAGGGGTAAGCGAAGGATTAGACTTAGCTTTAAGAGCTATCTTAAATTTAGGAGATGAGGTCATTGTCCATGAGCCATCTTATGTTTCTTATAAACCTTGCATTATTATGGCTGGTGGAGTTCCAGTGGTAGTAGAGACTAAATTAGAAGATGATTTTCAGTTAAAAGCAGAAGAGATAGAAAAAGTAGTTACTAAAAAAACCAAGGCCCTGATTATTTCTTATCCCAACAATCCCACGGGAGCAATAATGGAGAAAGATAGATTATCAAAGATTGCTCAAGTAGTAAAAAAACATAATCTCTTAGTTATTGCTGATGAAATATACGAACATTTGACTTACGAAGGTAGCCCCACTTGTTTTGCTGCTTTACCAGAAATGAAAGAACGAACTATCTTATTGAATGGATTTTCTAAGGCTTATGCCATGACCGGGTGGCGAATTGGGTATGCAGCTTCTCATCAAGATATTATTGAAGTTATGACTAAGATTCATCAATACACGATGCTTTGTGCCCCTATTATGGGACAACAAGCAGCGATAGAAGCTCTTAAAAATGGGTACTTTCATAGGCAAGATATGATTACTGAGTATAATCAAAGGAGAAGATTAATCATCAAGGGATTAAATGAAATTGGCTTAAACTGCTTTACGGCCAAAGGTGCCTTCTATGTTTTTCCCTCGATTATAAATTCTACCTTAAATGATGAGGAGTTTGCTGAAAGACTGCTCTTAGAAGAAAGAGTAGCCGTAATACCAGGAGGAGCTTTTGGAAAGAGCGGCAGAAGTTTTATTCGTTGTTCTTATGCTACTTCTTTAGATAAGATAGAAGAAGCTCTGGAAAGAATACGAAGATTTTTTAATAGGTATAAAAGATGAATAAATTATGGCAAGTAGACCCTGAAGTAGCCAAGTTAATAGAAAAAGAAAAAGAGAGACAAGAAGAGAGATTAGAAATGATTGCCTCAGAAAATGTAGTTAGCGAAGCAGTGCTTCTAGCCCAAGGTTCTATTCTTACCAATAAGTATGCAGAAGGATACCCAGGCAGGAGATACTACGGGGGTTGTGAAAATGTAGATACGGCTGAAGTCTTAGCTCAACAAAGAGCTAAGATTATCTTTGGAGCGCAGCATGTCAATGTCCAACCTCATTCAGGATCACAAGCTAATATGGCTGTTTATTTGAGCATGTTAAAGCCAGGAGATAAGATCTTAGGATTAGACCTTACTCATGGAGGACATTTAACCCATGGAAGCACCGTTAATTTTTCTGGAATATTATACCGAGCAGTTACCTATAGATTAAGGAAAGAAGATCAATTGATTGATTATCAAGACATGGAAGAGATAGCTCTTCAAGAAAAACCTAAAATGATTATCGCTGGGGCAAGTGCTTATCCTCGAACCATAGATTTTCAAAGGTTCCAAAGTATTGCTCAAAAAGTTGGGGCATACCTAATGGCTGATATTGCTCATATTGCAGGACTTGTGGCAGCTAAATTACACCCAGATCCAGTGCCTTATTGCGATTTTGTAACCACTACTACCCATAAAACTCTTCGGGGTCCACGAGGTGGAATAATTATGTGCCGGGAAGAGTACGGTAAGCTTATCGATAAGGCAATCTTTCCAGGAATTCAAGGTGGTCCTTTAATGCATATTATTGCTGCTAAAGCGGTGTGCTTAAGGGAAGCAATGACTGAAGAGTTTAGAGACTACCAAAAACAAGTTATAAAAAATGCTAAAGTCTTAGCCAAAGAGTTAAATAATTATGGCTTTAATTTAATTACTGGCGGAACAGATAACCATTTAATTTTAATAGATCTAAGAAATAAAAATATTAATGGTACTCAAGCAGAGAAGATGTTAGGAGAATCTAATATTACGGTAAATAAAAATACGGTGCCTTATGATACAGAAAAAGCTTTTGTTACCAGTGGCATTCGATTAGGTACCCCCATCTTGACTTCTCGGGGTATGAAAGAAGAAGAGATTAAAGAGGTTGCTTACTTAATAAATAAGGTAATATCTTCAATAGGCAAAGAAGATATTACTCTTCAAATAAAGAAAGAAGTAAAAGATTTATGTAAAAGATTTCCTTTATATAACTAAAGGTATAATCAAGCAACTCTTGATACTTTTTTAGACCGTAGGCATTTAGTGCAGACCTTAAGGTGGGTGGTAGATTTATTTACCACAGTCTTTATTTTTTGTAAATTAGGTATCCAACGACGTTTAGTCTTTCTATTAGAGTGACTAACTTTATTTCCTGTCAAAGGACCTTTTCCGCAAATCTCACAAACTTTAGCCATTTTTAACCCCTCAATAATTTCTTGCCAGTTTTTTTAATTTAAAGTAAGTTGAAGTTTACCATATAATAAAGATATTATGCAACTAATTTTTTACTTTGGGAAAATTCATTAATGTTTCTATGAAAATCGTAAAAATTAGGTTAATCTGTTTTGTAAAATCTTATAATTAGAATGGCTGGAATTTTCATATCAAGGCTTGACTTAGGTATTATATTATGATAATTTTATAATAAATATTTTAAAAAATATAATAAGTTTTATCTTTATTTGAATTAGGAGGAATTAATGGTTAGAAAGTTTAATTTTAATCCAGGTCCCGCTGCGCTTCCCTTAGAGGTTCTTCAAGAAGTTCAAGAAAATGTGGTAGATTTTTATGGTTTAGGAATGTCTGTTTTAGAGATGAGCCATCGAAGTAAAGAATTTATTAATGTTTTAAATGAAGCTAAGCTGCTCTTAAAAGAGATCTTAGAGATTCCCGAAGATTATGAGATATTATTTCTCCAGGGTGGAGCAAGCTTACAGTTTGCTATGGTTCCTTATAATTTACTTAGAGATGGAGAGTTTGCTGATTATATTATTACTGGTTCTTGGGCCAAGAAAGCTTTAAAAGAAGCTAAGATCTTAGGAAAGGTTAACATTGCCGCCACTACTGAATCTGAAAATTTTAAAAGAATTCCTAAGCCGGGTGAAATAAAGCTCAATCAAGAGGCTGCTTATGTCCATATTACTTCCAATAATACTATCTTTGGAACTCAATGGAAGAGTTTTCCAGAGACAGGAAACGTGCCTTTAGTGGTTGATATGTCTTCGGATATTTTAAGTCGGAAGTTAGAGGTAAGCAAGTTTGGATTAATCTATGCTGGAGCCCAGAAAAATCTTGGACCAGCAGGAGTAACTTTAGTTATTATTAGAAAAGATTTAGCCGCGCGATGTCCTGAAACAGTGCCTACTCTTCTTAGATATAAAACCCAGATAGAAGAAAATTCTCTTTACAATACCCCTTGTGTCTTTGGGATCTATGTAATGAAGTTAGTCTTAGAATGGGTCAAGAAAAAAGGAGGGTTTGAAAAGATAGAAGAACTTAATACCAAGAAAGCAGGTTTAATTTATGAGGCGATAGATTCTTCTCAAGGATTTTATCGTCCCCATGCGGAGAAAGATAGTCGTTCTCTAATGAATATAACTTTTAGATTAAAGGATGAAAGTTTAGAAGATAAGTTTGTGAAAGAAGCCTCGTCGTTGGGATTCTATGGCTTAAAAGGGCATCGTTCTGTAGGTGGGATAAGAGCTTCTATTTATAATGCTTTCCCTATAGAAGGCGTGGAAAGATTAGTAGAATTTATGAAAAAGTTTGCTTTGGCAAACCAAAGTGGATAAATTAAAGATAAAAGATTATTTTTCTAAAGTAGCTCTAAGTTATGATTTTTATGCCCATCTTCAAAAAAGATGGGCAAATCATTTAGTCTCTAAAATTGGTAAGGGTAAAAATGTTCCTTGCCGAGTATTAGACATAGGCATGGGGACAGGAGGTCTAACTTTAAAATTAGCTAAGATCTTTCCTCAAGCCTTGATATTTGGTTGTGACCTTGCTTCGGGTATGGTCGAATGTGCTAAAGAAAAAGCAAGAAAAAATGGAATAAAGAAAGTTGAATTCATAGAGGCAGATTTTGAATATCTCCCTTATTTTGATTGTTTTTTTGATTTGGTCATTTCTAATGTAGCTTTTCAGTGGGCTCTAGATATAGACAGAGCCTTTAATGAGGCTTACCGAGTATTAAATAAAGGAGGAGACTTCTATTTAACCCTTTTAGGTCAAAATTCCTTAAAAGAATTAAGAGAGGCTTTGGAGAGAATAAACCCTGCCAGCTTTTCTGAACATAAGTTTTTTAAGGAAGAAGATATTTATCTCTTGATGAAGAATAAGCCTTGGCAAAGGTTTAATGTAGAAAAAAGAGTAAAGAAAGTGGCTTTTAAAGACATCCTCTTTTGTTTAAAATGGCTCAAGGCTATTGGAGCTAACTATGGGATTAAATTAAAGGCTGATGGATTAGCCTTGGGGAAGCAAATTTTTTCCCTTAGGAAGCTTTACCCAAAACAGTTTTATCTGACCTTTGAAATTTTTTATGTCTGGGGGGAGAATAAACTTTGAGAAGAGCTGTCTTTATTACGGGTACTGATACTGAGATAGGAAAGACAGTAGTAAGTGCCGCTATTATCCATACTCTTCAAGAGAAAAATATTAGCTGCGGAGTAATGAAACCTATCCAATGTGGAGGAGATGATATTCAAATCTTAAAAGAAGTATCTCAAATAAATGAACCTCCTTCTTTGATTAACCCCTACTCTTTTTCAAAACCATTCTCACCTCACTTAGCTTCTAAGCTTGAGAAAAGAAAGATCGATTTAGAAAAAATCTACCGTAGTTATCTAACCTTAAAAGAAAAATACCAAGTTTTGGTAGTAGAAGGAGCAGGGGGGTTATTGGTCCCCATTTCTAAAGATCTTTTCATGGTTGATCTGATTAAAAGATTAAATATTGGAATAATTATTGTGGTTGGATTAAGGGTAGGGGCGATAAATCACTCTTTACTGACCATAGAAATAGCTAAGAAGTATGGATTAGAGATTATTGGCCTTATCTTTAATCAAAATCAGCAAGAAATTTCACCTATTTCTAAAGAAGACAGTCCTTTAATCATCTCTAAATTAAGCCAAACCAAGATATTAGGAATGATTCCTTATTTAGAAGTTTTAGAAAAAAAAGGCAATCAAGAATTAACAAAGAGAGAGTTTTTTAAGGAAATAACTAAGAAGATTAATTTAAAATATATCTTGGAAGATAAATTACCAGCTAAAAGAAATAAGATCTTAAAAGATAGAGATCGTTCCTTAGTTTGGCATCCTTTTACCCAGATGAAAGATTATCAAGAACTAGAACCTTTGATTATTGAAGAAGGTAAGGGTTGTTTTCTTAAAGACATAGAAGGTAACTGGTATTTAGATGGCATCTCTTCTTTGTGGGTAAACCTTCATGGCCATCAAAAAAGAGAGATAGACGAAGCCTTAATTAGTCAGGTTAATAAGATTTCACATTCTACTTTACTTGGATTAGGAAATGTTCCTTCTGTGGAATTAGCTGGTAAGCTTTTGGAGATCACACCCCAAGGGCTTTCTAAATTTTTTTATTCAGATAATGGCTCTACCGCGGTAGAAATTGCTTTAAAGATAGCCTTTCAGTACTGGCAGCATAAAAAAGAAGTCAAGAAGAATAAATTTCTCACTTTCTATAATGCTTACCATGGAGATACTATTGGGAGTGTAAGTGTGGGAGGAATTGACCTTTTTTATAAGACATTTGCCCCCCTTCTTTTTTCTTCTTTTAGAGTTAAAGCTCCTTATTGTTATCGTTGTCATTTAAATTTGACTTACCCTGATTGTCAGATAAGTTGTTTGCAAGAATTAGAAGATCTCTTAGTTAAGCATCACCAAGAAATAAGTGCCTTGATCCTTGAACCAATAGTGCAAGGAGCAGCGGGCATGATTATCCAGCCAGAAGGTTTTTTAAAGAGGGTGAGAGAATTAACTAAGAAGTACCAGGTATTAATGATTGCTGATGAAGTAGCTACTGGGTTTGGAAGAACAGGAAAGATGTTTGCTTGCCAGTGGGAGAGGGTAGTTCCAGATATAATGTGCTTAGCTAAATCTATTACCGCTGGTTATCTTCCCTTAGCGGTGACTATTACCACTGAAGAAGTTTATCATGCTTTTCTGGGTGAATATGAGGAAAAAAAGACTTTTTTCCATGGACATACTTATACTGGAAATCCTTTAGCTTGTGCTTGCGGCTTGGCTAATTTAGAAATTTTTGAGAAAGAAAAAATATTAATTAAGCTGGAAAATAAAATTAAATTTCTTAATCAAGAGTTAAAGTATTTTTTAAATCTTGAACATGTTGGAGAAGTGCGTCAAAAAGGATTTATGGTAGGGATTGAGTTGGTAAAAAATAAAGAATTAAAGATTCCTTATCATTTTGAAGAAAAAATAGGCCTTAAGGTAACTCAGGCGATTAGAAAAAAAAGAGCCATTTTGCGGCCATTAGGAGATACAATCGTCCTGATGCCACCTTTAAGTATCTCTAAAGATGAGCTTAAGTTTTTACTTGAAGTAACTTATGATGGTATTAAAGAGGTAGAATAAGGGCAGGGTTGCTTTTATAAAATACTTGAAATATAGTCATTATCTGGTAAACTAAGCCTTGTTTTGGGAAAAATTTACCAGAAAAATAGCTTTGGTGTTCCTATGGTCTATATTTACCTGACTAAATGAGGATAGGAAAGAATGAAAAAACTGAGATATTGGATTGATAAAGATAAGAAAGAAGTAAATAATAAGATTAAGAGAGATCTTCTTTCGACTGTAAATCCAGAGATTATTTCAAAGGTTTCAGAAATTATTGCCGAAGTTAAAGAAAACCAAGATCAAGCTTTAATTAAGTATACAGAATTATTCGATCAGGTGAAATTAGAGGAAGAAGATTTAAG
Source organism: bacterium (assembly GCA_018830565.1). Taxonomy (NCBI): domain Bacteria; species bacterium. Next base: position 16,462 of record JAHJRX010000049.1, read on the forward strand.
AGTAAAGGAAGAAGAGTTTAGAGAAGCTTCTAAAAAGGTAGAAGAAAGATATTGCCACTCTTTGATGGTGGCTAAGAAGAATATTATAGATTTTCACGAAAGACAAAAAGTAAAGACTTGGGAAGAGAAAAAAGAGAAAGGGATAATTTTAGGCCAGAGATACCAGCCAATAGATAAAGTAGGCATTTATATTCCAGGAGGAAGAGCGCCTTTGGTCTCTTCAGTCTTAATGACCGTTATCCCTGCTTTAGTAGCTGGAGTGAAAGAGATCTTTATTTGTACTCCTCCTAACCAAAAAAGGGAAATTAATCCTTATCTCTTAATGGCTGCCAAGTGGTTAGGAATTAAGAATATTTATAAAGTGGGCGGTGCTCAAGCTATTGCTGCCTTAGCTTACGGGACAAAGATTATTCCCGCCGTAGATAAGATTGTAGGACCTGGAAATATTTATGTAACGATAGCTAAAAAGTTGGTTTATGGAAAAGTATCTATTGATATGATTGCCGGTCCTAGCGAAGTATTAATCTTAGCTGATGAAAGGGCTAAAGCTAAGTTTGTGGCGGCAGATTTATTATCCCAGGCAGAGCATGATGAGCTTTCTTCGGCTGTCTTAATTACTACTTCGGAGACCCTGGCTTTAGAGGTAGAAAAAGAAATAGCTCTTCAAAAGGAAAGGTGTCTTAGAAAAGAGATTATCGAGAAGTCCTTAGAGAATAATGGACTAATCATCTTAATTAAGGATATCCCTGAAGGTATTGAGATTATAAATAGCTATGCTCCTGAACACTTAGAGCTTTGTTTAAAAGAGCCTTGGAAGTATTTAGACGAGATTAGACATGCTGGAGCAATATTTGTAGGTAATTATACTCCAGAATCAGTGGGAGATTATCTGGCTGGCCCCAGCCATGTTCTTCCTACATCAGGAAGTGCTCGGTTTTATTCCCCTTTAAGCGTAGATGATTTTATGACTAAATCAAGCTTAATCTATTATACTCAAGAAGCTTTAAATGAGTATAAAGAAGATATCATCAATATCGCTAATTTAGAAGGGCTTGATGCCCATGCTTCTGCCATTAAGATAAGAGAGTAATAAGTTTTTTTTAAAGAGAAAGACGAAGAGAAAGACGATGTTTAATCTTAATGAAATAATCAGAGAACCAGTTAAAAAATTAACTCCCTATAAAGTTTGTCCAATAAGCTGTCCTATAAAATTAGATGCGATGGAGAGTCCTTATGATTTACCAGAAGAGATTCTCTTAGAGATTATAGAAAAAATGAAAGGGCTAAGATTTAATCGCTATCCTGACTCAAGGTGTAATAATCTAAGAGAAGTTATTTCTCTTGCTTACCAGATACCAAAAGAATACATCTTAATAGGCAACGGGTCTGATGAATTAATCTTAAATATATTATTATCTTTTGGAAAAAATGAAGTCCTATATCCTAATCCTACTTTTGAGATATATGGTCTAATAGCTAAGATGATAGGCTTAAATATTAGAGAGATTCCGCTAAAAGAAAACTTTGAGATAAACTCTAAAGAATTTATAGAGGGTGGACAAAATAATCTTATCTTTATTAGTTATCCTAATAATCCTACTGGAAATTGCTTTTCTAGGGAGTTCATTTACCAAATAATTGAAGAATCAAATAGTCTAATCGTTATCGATGAAGCTTACTTTGGTTTTTCAGATAAGACATTCTTGCCAGAAGTAAAAAGATACCCAAATTTAATAGTTACTCGAACATTTTCTAAGATGTTTTCTCTGGCTTCTTTACGGGTGGGTTTCTTATTTGCACCTCCTGAAATCATCGAGATTTTACTTAAGGTAAAGTTACCTTATAATATAAATTCTTTTTCTCAAGTAGCTGCTAAGATAATCTTATCCAAGGAAGATTATTTTAAAAAGAAAGCGGTGGAAATTATAGAAGAAAGAAGAGAGATGATTAATTTCTTAAAAGAGATAGATGGAATAATACCGTATCTTAGTGAGACTAATTTTGTGCTCTTTAAAGTTAAAGGGTACCGAGCCAAAGATCTTTATCACTTTTTGATAAAGGAGGGGATTCTAGGACGTAATTTTGAAAATATTCCTTCTCTTGCTGATTGTTTGAGAATATCAATAGGCACTAAAGAAGAGAATAAAATTTTTAAAGAAAAGATAAGAAAATATTTTAAAAAAAGCAAGATAGATAACTTTCTTGGTTGATAAAATCTTTAAGATAGGAGGCTATATAAAAAAAGACAAGATACTATTAAAAAAGAATGGGTTGTGTGGATAGCTTTGTTCCTTTTGCCTTTACTTTTCTATCCAGGGGCAATTTCTTCTTCATGGAAAAGTAATAGCGATATTCATGCCTTGTTAGAATTCTGGTCATTTTCTATGGCATTGCTTGCCGGGATAATGACGATTCTATATTTTTTTCAGAATACTTTAAGGACAAGGGAAATTATGAGTGTCATAACTGTCGGGCGTTTATCCTGGACATGAGGAATGTTTGTTTTATGATTACAGGCACAAGATGTTTTGGAAAGGTTCAGGGTAAGTATATAGAGAAGATATATGATTGCCGTAAATGCGAGGTTTATCTAAATAATATGGGTAAAAATAAGAGATGGGGTGTAAAAGGGATGGCTATGGAAGATAAAATGATGAGAAAACTTAAAATATATCTTGATACCTCTGTAATAAATTTTCTTTTTGCTGATGATGCTCCAGAGAAGAGAGATATTACCAAAGCTCTATTTGAAGAAATATCACAGGGTAAGTATGAAGTCTATATTTCTGAATTAGTTATTGCCGAAATATTTAATACTGAGGATGAAGAAAAGAAACGCAAGTTGCTTGACATAATTCAAACATATCAACCTAAAGAACTATCAGGAAGTGAAGAAGTGTTTCATCTTACGGAAAAATATCTTAAGGCAAAAATTGTTCCTAAAAGATTTGAGGAAGATGCGATACATATTGCCTATGCAGTTATTAATGATATTGATGTGCTAATCAGTTGGAATATGAGACACATTGTTAGACTAAAGACAAGATGGGGGGTCAACAGTATTAATAAAATCGAGGGCTATAAAGAGATTGAACTCATAAGTCCTGAGGAGGTGATAGAAGATGAAGACTAAAGAACCAACATCGATGGCAGAAATACACAAAGCTAGAGAAATAATCTATGAAAAAACAAAAGGTATGACTGCCAGAGAAAAATTAACATGGATTCATAGGGAAACTGAAACGGCTAAGAAAAAATATAACTTACAGTTATCGGAAGCCAATAGGTAAAAACGCTGAAATGCAAGAAAATTGGGAGATTAACCACGAAGGCACAAAGGCACGAAGGGAGGAAAGGTAATCGGTTATCAGGTGAAGAGGTGATCGGCAAGAGAAACAATTACCTGATAACCGATTACCATTTTCAAGATAGGGGGTGAAATGAGTAGAAAAAGCAAAGTAGAAAGAATTACCAATGAGACCCAAGTCTTAGTCTCTTTAGACTTAGATGGAGAGGGTAAACATGAAGTAAATACCAAAGTTCCATTTTTAGACCATATGCTCTCTTTATTAGCTAAACATGGGCTATTTAATTTAGAAATTAAAGCTACTGGTGATTTAGAAGTAGATAATCACCATCTGGTAGAAGATGTTGGACTTACCTTAGGAGAGGCCATTAATAAGGCTTTAGGAAATAAAGCAGGCATAAAGAGATTTGCTTTTGCTTCAGTCCCTATGGACGAGTCTTTGGTAGCTTTAGCTTTAGATATTTCAGGAAGACCGTTATTAGTGTATAATGTAAGATGTTTGCAAGAGAGAACAGGTAACTTTGAAAGTGTCTTAACTGAAGAATTTTTTAAAGCCGTGACTAATTCGGCTAAAATTACCTTTCACATTAATCTTCTTTATGGGAATAATACTCACCATATTATTGAAGCTATCTTTAAAGCTTTTGGTCAAGTCCTTTCTATGGCTACAACTATTGATAAAAGGATTAAAGGTATTCCTTCTACTAAAGGTAGATTATAAATGACAGATGATCCTTTCTCTCCCTTGACTGGAACACTTTCTATTACTACTCAAGCTACATAAACAGAAGGCCAGCTGAGGTCTTATAGTTAAAGATTCTTAGTTAAAGATAAAGAAAATCTTATGCCTTTCTTCTAATCCCTTCAACATAAACCACATTCAACCAGCAATTCTCATTATGAAATTTGACAAGACAGATTCTAGTCCAGTGTCAAAAACGAGATACTTATTACTCCAATCAGATAAGAAATAAATAAACAAGGAGTAATTATTAGACAGAGGAAGCTTAGGATATTTGCAACTGCTCAATATCCTGTGGCAATTCCATGAAATTGAAAACAACAAGGCAATCTAATTCGTTACAATTGTAGAAGTAAGCTCACAAAGCCGCACCATATCAGGTGAAATGTCGTAGCCGACAAAATGGTCTGTCAAATTTTTCGCTCGTCCGGCATAAGCGATTTAAATCCCCCTGCGACTTTACTACTTTCCCCCTTTATCAAAGGGGGATTAAGGGGGATTCCATGTTGTTTGAGAAGCAGAATCACAAATCGTTTCACCCTTTTTCGGGTCAACCACCGCCACAATAAAATCAATAATATGGCGCGGAGTGTACTTAACCCACTGTTCAAGATTGTTACTTTGCCTAACCATTGTTAGCGGGTCATAATGAGAATGGCTGCCCTATTTTCTTTTCTATTGACTTTGAAGCTTATTTTTAATAATCTTATAAAGGAAGTCTTTATTTAAAATCTTGGGGAAAGAACCATGCCTAAAGAAGAAAGAGACAAAGATCAAGATATTAATCATAATGGAGAATGGGACTCTTTTTTAAAAGAGTTAGATGATACTGATCTCTTCAAAGAAGATTCTTTATTAAAGCAAGATAGTAAAGAAAGACGCAGAGATATAAAAGAGGATAAGTTTGAAGAAGAATTATTTGAATCTCCAGAAAAAATAATCAAAGAAAAGACTAAGGAAAGGACTATAGAAAGCATTATAGATCAAGAGTTGTTTTCTGTAGAGAAAGAAGAAATTGTTTCCTTTGAAGAAGAAAAAGGCTTTGAAGGATTAGAAGAGGTAAAACCAGAAATTTCAGTAGAAAGGATTATCAAAGAAAAGGAAATAACCATTCCTCTTAAAAAGAGAAGGAGGTATCTCGAAAGAGCTCTTACCAAGATTAAGAAAATTAAAGAATATAAAGCCATTGGGCAAATAATTTGCTTAGCTGCCTGCATTGCATTAGCTGTCTTTCTCTCCTTCCAGGCGATCAATCGTTATCTCCAAGCCAGAGCATATCTCCATAAAGGAATTACTGCTATTGAAGAAAGGAACTTTAAAAAAGCAGAGGATTATTTTAAAAAAAGTTTCAAGTATAGCTTTAATAAGATAAAGGTATGTCATCAATTTGCTTTATCCTATGCTCCAATAAGACCTCAAACAGCTATCTTTATTTTAAAAGCTGTTTTAAGAGAAAAACCAGAAGATTTAAACTTATTAAATAGTTTACTGGTTGTTTATAGTAATTTGGGTAGCATAAAAGAAGCAGAAGATATTTATCATAAAATATTACGTATTGATTCTGAGAATGTAAAAGCTATGGCTGTGCTGGGACGAACTTATTTAAATCAAGGGGATATAGAAAAAGCTTTCTTAGAATGTGAAAAAGCCTTAAACATAAAGTATGACAATGTAAGTTCTTTGTTCTTATTGCAAAGTATTTTGATGAAAAAAAAGCTGTATAATGCTGCCACTGGTGTACACCGATTCATCTATAAGATTACTGAGGAAAAGCAATGTGATCCTTATATCTTATGCCAATTAGGCAAAATTTACTTTGAAAGAAATCGGAAGAAATTAGCGGAGGAGCTTTTTAGGGTTACGGTGAAGCATAACCCCAGTTGTCTGGAAGCTCATTATTATTTAGGTGTCTTATTTCATGAAAAGAAAATACTTAATAGAGCGGCCGCCGAGTTTCAATTTGTAATTAATAAAGATCATAAGCATGCTAATGCTCATAATGGTTTAGGGCAGGTATATTATGAAAAAAATATGATGGAAAAAGCCTTTTTCGAATTTAATAATTGCTTACGATTAGACCCCTCCCATAAAAAAGCTATTTACAACTTAGCCAATGTTTACTTTTACTACTTCGATGAATTAAAAAAATGTAGCCAACTTTATGAAGATGCTTATCGATTAGGAATTAATACAGTGGATCTACATTATAATCTTGGCGTGGCTTATTATGATAATAAAGAATATACCAAAGCCTTAACGCAGTGGAAAAAGATACTTCCTAAAGAGATAGATAATCCCTTTATTAATTATAACTTAGGAGTGGTAAATCTTAGATTAAATGAATTAGATGAAGCTAAAGAAAGATTTAGTAGAGCTTTAGTTATTTTCCAAAAAAGATTGCTCAAAGCCTATAAGAAATTAACTGCTAATGAAGAAAGGGAGATTCTTAATTGCATTTCTAATGTCTATAATAACCAAGGAATTGTTTACGAATTAATGGGAAGAAAGCGAGAAGCTATGACTTCTTTTGCTCAATCGGTAGAAGTTGCTTTCCAGGCTAAAAAGAAGAATAAGATTGCTTATGATAACCTTCAAAGGTTATTTCAAGGGATTCCCTTAACTATGGCTATTTTTCCTGTTTGTCTTGAGGATAAAATAAGTAAAGAATATATCAAGAAAGAAGTAGAGAAAAAGCCAAAATATTGGGAGTTTAAAACTACAAGTGATGCTTTTACTTATACAGTTTGTTTTTTGATCGCCTTATTTATCTTTGGAAGTTTTAAATTTTTAGTAAGAAAAAAGAGTGTCTTTGATCTTGTTTATCAATTATCCAGAAAAGCAGAAAGGGCTATTTAAGGTGATGAGAAGTGAATTGTAATTGTTGGGTAGAAATTAACTTGGATCGGATCAGAGACAATATCAAACAAATTAAGAATATCTTGCCAAAAGAGACTAAACTTTTAATAGTAGTAAAGGCTGATGGGTATGGCCATGGAGCTATAGAAGTAAGCAAGGTGGCCATTTTATCAGGAGCTAATTATTTAGCCGTAGCTAATTGTCAAGAAGCAATAGCCCTTCGTGAAGCTAAAATAATTACCCCTATCTTAGTCTTAGGCATTGTTTTTCCCCAGGATATTCTTAAAGTCATAAAATATGGACTTACTTTAGCTATTTACCAGCTAAAAACAGCTCAGAGTCTATCTTACTGGGCTGAAAAATATAACCAGAAAGCTAAAGTTCATATTAAGGTTGATTCGGGAATGGGTCGACTTGGAATTTTACCCCATGAAACATTAGATTTCGTAAAGAAGTTAAAGGAGTTACCTTTTGTTGAAATAGAAGGTATCTATACTCACTTAGCTACTGCCGACGAAGAAGACGATACCTACGCCCTCGGTCAGTTTAATAAATTTAAGAAAATCTTAAAGACCTTAGAAAAAGAAGGTATTAGCATTCCTTTAAAGCATATCTTAAATAGTGCTGGTTTTTTAAGATTTCCTTCAATGTGCCTTGATCTGGTAAGAATTGGTATTATGGCTTATGGTCTTTATCCTTCTTCTTATTGCCGTGAGAAGATTAGCTTAAAGCCAGCCATGTGTTTTAAAACAAGAATCCTCCAAATTAAAAATTTACCTAAAGACAGTGGCATTTCTTATGGTAAGACTTATATTACTTCTCAAGAGACTAAGCTGGCCGTGTTGCCGGTGGGTTATAATGATGGATATAATCGGCTTTTGTCTGATAAGGGAAGAGTGATTATCAAGGATAAAATCCTTCCTCTTAGAGGAAGAATTTGTATGGATATGTGTATGGTTGAGATAAGTGAGTTAAAAAAAGTAAGAGAAGGAGAAGAAGTCATTTTATTTGGAGATAATGAATTTCAAAGTATTTCCGTAGATGAGATTGCTAAAATTTGTCATAGTATAAATTATGAGATCGTGTGTCAAGTAGGTAAGAGTGTACCGAGGGTGCATATCTCATCATCATAAAAAAACCATGCCGATAAAAGAAAGAAAGAGAGACAAAGTTAAAGCCATAAGTCCTGTGGTTGGTCAAGTTATTTTAGCTGTAAATATCATTATCATCATTGGGATGTTCTTATATGCCAGACAACATTTAAAGACATTTAAAATTATTACATCTACCTTTAACCAGGTAGAATATCTTTTTCAAGTTACACTGCTTTCTAATAAAATTGACTATCTTTTAAAATTAGAAATGAAAAATAAAGAAAAAAAGCCTAAATTACTAAAGTTTTCCAAGCCTCAATATGAGTTTATTATTAAAAAATTTAAAAGAACTATCTGGCAGGTTTCTGGAATAAATCAAGAAGAAGTTCTTCTTTTGCCAGAAGGAAGATTATGCTTTAGTCAAATATGGGATCAAAGAAACACCTTAGGCGAAATGGTAGAACCAGGAGAATATCAAGTAGTGGCCAAGATTAATCTTTCTTCTCCCAGAAGCCTTGCTACTCAGATAAAAGTGAGAGAATAATCTCATTAGCTAACTATTACTTTTAATAGCATTTTTCTTTATGACTTTATGACAAGCCTTGCTAATATATAAAAGTGAGAGAATAATCTCATTAGCTAACTATTATTTTTAAGTTAAAGGAGAAGGTTATGATTGAGATGAAAGTTTTAGGAATTGCTTTAGATGCTAACAATAATAATATTCCTATCGTTGTTCTGGTAGATGAGAAAAGGAAAAGAGTATTGCCAATTTGGGTAGGATTCTTTGAAGCTCAATCAATACTGCTAGCTTTAGAGCATATTCCTGTTCCTCGACCATTATCTCATGATCTAATGTGTGATATTATTAATAAATTAGAAGGTAAAGTTACTTATATTTATATTAGTACTTTGAAGGAGAATACTTACTATGCCAAGATTAATTTAAAAAAAGGTAATCAAAATTTAGAAATTGATTCTCGTCCTTCCGATGCTATTGCCGTAGCCTTAAGAGAGAATGTAGCTATCTTTGTTTCTGAGCCAATTATTAATATGGCTTCAAAACCTAAGCAGCCTATTGACGAAGAAGAAGTAAAAAGATTTAAGGAAAAATTAAAGGATTTAAGTCCAAGGGATTTTTATGAGTAAGGTAGCTATTGTAGAGTGTAAAAGTTATGATGAGGAGGCAATTGAAAGTTCTCTTAGATTAGCTTTGAACCTAATAAGCCAAGACTTACATGAAAATATTTTAAAGAAATTAGTTTTTGAAGATAGCGAAGTCCTTCTTAAGCCAAATATGCTAGGAAGTTATTCACCAGACGCCGGTATCAATACTCATCCTAATATCATCAAAGTTGTAGCTAAGTTAGTTAAAGAATTAGGAGGTAGGCCGGTGATTGGAGATAGCCCAAGTTTTGCTATTAAAGGCGTAGAACAAGTCTGGGAAAAGTCTGGTTTTAAAAAAGTAGCTGATGAATTAGGGATCAAGTTAATAAACTTTGAAAAAGATGGTTTAATAGAGCTTGATGTTCCAGAAGCTACTTATTTTAAGAAATTATATCTAGCTAAAAAAGCTAAAAATGTTGACGTTCTTATTAACCTCCCTAAGTTTAAGACCCACACTAATACCATCCTAACTGGAGCTATCAAGAATTTGTTAGGTTTAGTTCCAGGGTTTTTAAAAGCAGAATTTCATCGACGAGCGATTCGTTCTTCTGAATTTGGAGTAGCTCTGGCTGAGATTCTATCAGTCATAAAGCCTTCTTTGAATATTATGGATGCGGTGATCGGCATGGAAGGAGATGGTCCTACTGCTGGAAAGTTACGAGTTATTAATTTACTCTTAGTAAGTACTGATGCCGTAGCCTTAGATGCTGTTTTTGCTGGTTTAGTCTGGGTAAGCCCTCTTTCTGTTCCTCCTGTTTTTGCTGCTTACCAAAAAAGATTAGGAGAAGCTAATTTAAAGAAGATAGAGATCGTAGGTATTCCTTTAAACAAAGCTCGTTTGTCTAATTTTATCCTACCCAATCAAAGTTTGATCAATAAAATCCCCCTACCGATGGCTAAAATTATTGCTAATTTAGTTAAAGTTCGGCCAGTAATTTTGGAAGATAGATGCACCAAGTGCAAACTTTGTCTAAAAGGATGTCCCGTCAAGGCTATTTATTTAAAAAGAGGCAGAATTAAGGTTAATTACAACCTTTGTATAGAATGTTTTTGTTGTTATGAATTTTGTCATTACTATGCCTTTAGACTTAGAAAATCTTTCCTTACTTTTATCTATTTTAAGATATTAGGTCTCATTAATAAGATCAAGAGATTATGGTGGTAAGGTTAAAAGAGTGATAAGGTTAAAAGATCTGGGTGAGATAAACCTGATTGAACGTTTCCGAAACAATATTTCCTACCCTCATTCTAAGATTATATTAGGGATAGGCGATGATGCAGCGGTAGTAAAGAATAGGGCTAACAAATACTTAGTAGCTACTACCGATTTTTTTATTGAAGATGTTCATTTTGATCTAAAATTTTCAACTTTTTATCAAATTGGATGGAAGGCCACGGCTGTTAATCTTAGCGATATCGCGGCTATGGGAGCTACTCCTAAATACTTATTACTTTCCGTAGGTTTGCCTGAAGATTTAGCTATTTCTTCCTGGGATGAAATTTGTAAAGGAATTTTAGACCTGTCTTCAAAATTTAAGGTCCATATTATTGGAGGAGACATGGTTAAATCCCATAAGTTATTAATTAATATTACTTTATTAGGAGAAGTAGCCAAGGATGGTTACGTTTCGCGGCGGGGAATTAAAAGAGGAGAAAAGTTAGCGGTAACAGGATGCTTAGGTGATTCTAAAGCAGGTTTAAATATTTTAAAGAACCAGCTAGACATTAATAAGAAAGAAAGAGAGATCTTAATTAACAAACATTTATTTCCTTATCCTAAAATAAAAGAAGGTTTAATTATTTCTAAGTATAAAGTTGCTTCAAGTATGATGGATATTAGCGATGGATTGAGTAGTGAATTATATAGATTAGCCCAAGAAAATGAGGTGGGGTTTAAGCTCTATGAAGAAAAGATTCCTTGCTCTCCTGCTCTTTTAGCTTTTTCTCAAAAGACTCAAGGTAATCCTGTAGAGATGGCTCTTTCTGGCGGTGAAGATTATGAGCTTCTTTTTACTTGCCAAGAAGAAAGATTAAAGATCCTTCAAAAAGCCAAAATTAATTATTTTATCATTGGAGAAGTTCTTCCAGAAAAAGAGATCATCATTTTAAAAAAAGGAGGATTTATTGAGAAGGTTGAAAGAAGTGGTTATGAACACTTTAAAGATATTCACTAAAAGGTTATTCCTTAGGGAGAATCTTGCTAAAAGAGATGCTTAGTTTTAAGCTGATAAGTAAAATCACGGTTAAAAGTGAGCACCCATGAGCAAAAATATCGCCATATTGGCTATAAAAAGTCTTAAAGGCAGAAGTAGAAATTTCTCCATGTAAGATTCCTTTTTGATAAACACTTAAACTTTTTTCTACCACTCCATAAGGATTAATAAGGGCGGAAATACCAGAATTTCCAGCTCTAACTAAAAAACAACGTCCTTCAATGGCTCGAAAGATGGCCATTTCAAAATGTTGAAGATGAGCAGAAACATTTTTTGACCAAGCATCATTAGTAATGTTAACCATAAAATTAGCTTGATGATTAATAAAGTCTTTAGCGATATAACCAAAGATATCTTCAAAGCATATTGAAACTCCTGCCTTTACTATTTGGTAATCTTGATGATAAAAACTTAAAGGATAAAAACCTTTTCCCGGGCTAAAATCTCCTACCATAGGGAGTAATTCTCTAAGAGAAGGCAAGAAAGGAAGAAGCTTTTTGAGCTTATTAAAAGTATCTTCAAAAGGAATCATCTCTCCAAAAGGAACTAAGTGAACCTTGTCATATCGACCCAGAATCTCTCCTTTTTTAGAGATTAAGAAGGCACTATTAAAGTATTGATCTCCTTTCTTCCCCGATTTTACACAGGGAATGCCAATCAGGAGGTTAACATTGCCTTCTTTAGCCAGATTTAAGACAGCATTTCTAATATCTGGATTTAATTCCCAAAGATTGTGAAGAGCAGTCTCTGTCCAGATAATTAAATCGGGATGATATTCTGCAACTGCTTTTTTACTGCTTTGGAGTAAGTCATTTAAGACTTCATTCTTGTGTTTATTCCAGCTATCATACCAATCGGGATCAATATTAGCTTGGATGATAGAGACCTTTAGATTTCTGGCGGGGATAAAGTCTTCCCTTAATCTTATCTTTCCATAAATAGTTAAGAAGAGAAAGATTAAAGGAATAACCAGTAAGTATTTTTTCTCTAATTTTTTTGTCATTACTTCAAATAAGAGAGAATTTACTAAGATGACCATAAATGAGATACCAAGCACACCTACCAGATCAGCTATTTGGATTAAAGTGGTGTTTTCACTTTGAGAATAACCAATTACTCCCCAGGGAAAGCCTAAAGTTCCACTACTGCGAAGATCTTCTATTAGGACCCATAACAGAGGAATAATCAAGAAGTGAAATTTAGAAATATTTTTCTTTATCCAGCTATATAAAAAGCCAAAGACCCCTGAGAATAAAGAAAGGTAAAGGCATAAGAAAAGAAGAGCTAAGGGATGATAAATTTTAATCCAAAATAAAAGACCGAGAGAAAAAGCTAAGCCTTGTAAGCTTCCTAAAAGAAAGCTCTGAGATAAGTTTTGACCTTGGAGAGAAAATAAGAAAGGAATTAAGAATAAGTAAGCAAAAAGAGAAAGACTGTAAGGAGGAAAAGATAGCACCGCTAAATATCCTGATAAAATTGCCAATAAATAAGGTTTGAAGTTCAAATGTATTTCCTTATAAAAGTGAAGGGCATTCCTATATCTATTCTGATAAAGTTACCAATATATGCAATCCATTAATTAAGTTGACATACCTCGTAGGGAAAATCCACCCCCTACCCCCGCCAGCAAGGGACAGTCTCGAGCTTATCCCCCGCTGGCGGGGGTAGGGGGTGGAAATACAAGTTATTTATCAGATTGCATATAAATAAGGTCTGAAGTAGCTCCAAAAATTAGGTTTTTTTAGCAAGGTATATTTTTTCATAAAGTTTAATATATTTCTTAGCGGAACGAGACCACGAAAAATCTAAACTCATACCTCTTTTGGCTAATCTTGACCAAATTTTTGGATCTTGATAAGTCTTAAGGGCTTTTTTTATAGTCCTTAAAAGACCAAAAGGCGAAAATTTACTAAAAGTAAAGCCATTTCCTTGATTTTCTTGCTCGAAGTTAAATTCAACTACGGTGTCAGATAATCCACCAATCTTGTGAACAATAGGGACACAACCATATCTAAAGCTGATTAATTGTCCTAAGCCACAAGGTTCATAGCGGGAAGGCATTAAGAACATATCACTAGCAGCATATATTTTATGGCCTAAAGGGTCGTCAAAATCAATCTTTACTCTTAGTTTATCTGGATACTTATTAGCCATAGAGATAAATAAGTCTTGATAAATCTTTTCTCCCTTACCTAATACAATCAAATATAAATTTAATTTCATGATTTTATCTATCGCTTCACTTAAAAGATCAAAGCCTTTTTGGTAAGTAAGTCGACTGACGATGCCGACTAAAGGAATATTTTCCTGGTAAGGTAAATTCAGCTCTTTCAAGAGACTGATTTTGTTTTTTTTCTTTTTTTCTAAACTAAGTTGGTTATAATCTTGGTAGATCAAGCTATCAGAAGCAGGGTCCCATTCTTGATAGTCTATGCCATTTAATAAGCCGTGAATAGTCTTATGGTGAAAGGAAAGAACTGTTTCTAATCCATATCCATATAAAGGGGTTTGAATCTCTTTAGCGTATTCTTTACTCACCGTATTAATGGCATCGGCATAAACAATGCCTCCTTTTAAAAGATTGACTTTTCCATAAAATTCTAATTGATCGAAGGTAAAAAAATCCCACCCTAAATTAGTAGTAAGCATTTCAGGAGCTTCAAACAATCCTTGATAAGCGATATTATGGATGGTAAGCAAGGTTCTTATTTTTTGATAGTTTTTTTCTTGACTATAAATGCTCTTTAGATAAACAGGAACTAAACCTGTCTGCCAATCATTACAATGAATGACCTCAGGAAACCAGTCAATTAACTTTAAAAGTTTTAAGACTGCTTGGGAAAATAAAGCAAAACGAGCGGCGTTGTCAGGATAAGCATCTTCGCAAGTTCCATAAAGACCGTCGCGATGAAAATAAGAGTCATTTTGGACAAAATAAAAAGGAACACCGTGAAAAACCTTAGATTTTATCGTAACCTTTTTAGTGGACGGGCCTATTTTTACTTTAAAACTACCCTCTAATTTTAAATCTTGGTCCTGAATGGACTTATATTTAGGAAGAATAACTCTAATATCTAGACTTGGATCTTGTTTTTTTAAATTTTGAGGTAATGTTCCGGCTACATCTGCTAATCCACCAGTCTTAGCAAAAGGAACTGCTTCTGAAGCCGCTAATAATATCTTCATCTTTTATCTCCTTAATCTTTATCTGAACTAATATTGCTTCAATTTCCAAGATTCTGGCAAGAATATTTTTTTATATAGAGAAATGACTTCTCGGTCGCTTAAGATAGAAAGATAGTCACAAATTAGCCTCTCTTTCTCGTGTTGATTCATAATATAACTAAATTCTTCCAAGACTGTCTTTGGATTTTCTAAAAAGTAAAAGTATAACTCTTTTATCACTCTTTCAGCTTTAATTCCCTGAGTTTTAATTCTAGGATGAGTATAAACTTCCTGGTATAAATAACTTCTAAGCTGATCGGTCGTTTTTAATACTTCATCACTCATCGAAATAAAGTTTTTGTCTTTGCTATTTATGATTACATCATAGACCATCGTATTAATTCTTTCCGAATGCCTTCTACCCAGTATCTTTAAGCACTCATGGGGTAGATCGGACATCTTAATCATCCGAGCTTGAATGGTATCTTCAATATCGTGATTAATATAAGTAATGCTATCGGCTAACCTGACAATAGTTCCTTCTAAAGTTACTGGTCGTAATTCTTCAGGTTCAATATATAAACTTGAGGAACCACGAGTATGTTTTAAGATACCATCTCTTACTTCATAGGTTAAATTTAAGCCTTGGCCATTCTTTTCTAATACTTCCACCACTCGTAAACTTTGTTCATGATGGCGAAAACCACTTGGAGATACCTCATTTAAGGCTGATTCTCCTATATGACCAAAAGGAGAATGTCCTAAATCATGACCTAAGGCAATAGCTTCAGTTAAATCTTCATTTAAACGCAAAGCTTTAGCAATAGTTCGAGCTATTTGAGAAACCTCGATAGTATGAATAAGTCTGGTGCATATTTGTTCCACTTCAGGAAATAACAAGACTTGAGTTTTATACTTTAATTGCTTAAAAGCCTTAGAATGAATAATTCGATCTCGGTCTCTTTGAAAACAAGTGCGGACATCACATTCTTTTTCTTTTTCTTTTCTTCCTTGGCTTTTTGCAGAAAGCATGGCATAAAAAGAAAGCTCTTCTCTTTCCCTTTTTTCGAATAGTTCACGCACGATCATAAAAGCTCCTAATTATTCTAATAACAAATCTTTTTCTAAGTAAGGCAAGTAACTACTTTTAAGATTTTGAATCAGTCTTTGGTTTTCTTCTTTTTGCAAAAGAGGATCTAAGGTAAATAACCGATCTACCTGGCTTTTGGCTTTTTTTAAGTAATCTACATCTCTAATGATATTAGCTAATCTTAATTCAGGCAGTCCATGTTGTCTTGTTCCGAAAAACTCCCCCGGTCCTCGTATTTCAAAATCAACTTCAGCAATCTTAAAACCATCGTTAGTCCCGATCATGGTCTTTAATCTCTTAATAGCATCTATTTGATTTAAATCAAACTCTTTCTCTTTGAAGGAAGAAGAGTTTACCTCTGCAGAGATGTGTTTTTTGGTAATAAAAAGACAGTAAGACTTATTCTCACCTCGTCCAATCCTACCTCTAAGTTGGTGAAGCTGAGAAAGACCAAATCTTTCTGCATGTTCAATCAGCATCACCGTAGCATTAGGAATATCAATGCCTACTTCAATCACGGTAGTAGAGACCAAGATATCAATTTCTTGATCTTTAAACTTATTCATTACTTCTTCTTTTTCAGAAACTTTCATCCTTCCATGAAGAAGTCCTAACTTAAATTCCTTAAATACTTCTTTTTGAAGCTCTTCTACCATCTTGGTAGCTGATTTTAAGTTCAGCTCTTTAGATTCTTCAACCAAAGGATAGACAAGATAAGCTTGCCTTCCTTTTGAAATTTCCTTTTTCATGAATTCATAAATCTTATTTAAGTCATCTTCACTTCGGCAGAAACTTCTTATTTCTTGGCGATTAGGAGGAAGCTCTGAAATAGTGGAGATATCTAAGTCTCCATACAAAGTTAAAGCTAAAGTTCGAGGGATAGGAGTAGCGCTCATTACTAAGATATCAGGTTTTTTTTGGTCTTGACCCTTTTTTTGGAGAGATAATCTTTGCATTACTCCAAAGCGATGTTGTTCATCAATGATACACAGACCTAAACGATGATAACTTACTCCTTTTTGAATTAAGGAATGGGTGCCAAGAATGAGTTTAGTTTGACCACTTTTTAATTCTTGTAAGATTTCTCTTCTGATTTTACCTTTAACGCTACTGGTAAGCAAAGCTACCTTTACTTCTGTCTCCTTGAGAAATTTTTTTATATTTAAGTAATGTTGCTCGGCTAAGACTTCGGTAGGGACCATAAAAGCTACTTGATAGCCGTTCTTAATAGCAATCAAGGAGGAAATGATAGCTACGACTGTCTTTCCAGAACCAACATCACCATGAATTAAACGACACATAGGAAAACTACTCTGCAGGTCTATTATAATTTCCTTGATAACTTTATTTTGAGCAGAAGTAAGGGAAAAAGGAAATAAGGAGTAAAAAGAGTTTAACTCATCTTGGTTGACTAGATACTTTATTCCAAGCTCTTCTTGCTTAACCTTGTGACGAAGATACCCAAAAGCTAATTGAAGATAAAAGAGCTCTTCAAAGACCAACCGCTCTTTAGCTTTTTTATACATCGACCAATTAGCAGGAAAATGAATATCTTGTAAGGCAGTCTTTAGGTCAATTAAGAAATGTTCTTTTAAGATATACTCGGGAAGAGTTTCCTCAATTTCGCTTAAATAAAGATCGCCAACGCTTTTTATGGTTTTACGAAGAAATCTTTGCCAATAAGAAGGTATGTTACTGGTAAGGCGATAGATAGGAACAATTCTTTTATTATGGATAAACTCATCTTCTTTTTCAAGCATCTCATATTCAAAATTAGACATTTGAAGGGCTTGACGGTATCTTCGAACTATTCCTGAAGCAACGATCTTACTTCCTATAGGTAAGTATTTTTCAATATAAGGTTGGTTAAAAAAGGATAAAGTAATTATGCCGGTGTCATCGCCAATCACTACTTTAGTTACTTTAATCTTTTTTCGGGGAAAACTACTCTTTAGGTGTCTTATGACCACCCCACAAATAGTCTCTTTTTCTCCTTCTTTAAGACTAAAGATAGATCTTATTTCAGTCCGATCTTGATAAATTCTAGGAAAATAATAGAGTAGATCTTTTATCGTTTCAATGCCTAACTTAGAAAAGATCTTAGCTCTTTGAGGTCCTATCCCTTTCAGATATTGAATGGAGCTATTCAAGCTCTTAGCCATTTACTTTTTTCGCTCTATTTTTATAGCTGTAAAATCTATTTAACCATTTAAGACTAAATGGAGATATTTAAGATTTAATCTATTTACTAGCCATTTACTTTTTTACTTTTTTTTACTTTTTTCGCTCAATCTCTACGCCGGTAAAATCTACTTGGCCACCTAAGTTAAGGTGATATTTCTTTATTCTTACCCCGACGGAAAGAAGATTAAAATTTTGTAAAATTTCCTTAGCGATCTCTTCCGCTAAAGCTTCAATTAAAGAAAAACTCTTTTCTTCGCAAATCTTCTTTATTAATTTATAAACTTCTTGATAATTAATAGTAAAAGCTAAATCATCGCTCTGGCCAGCTTTTTTTAAATCTAAATTAAGATCTAAGTCAACTACTATCTTTTGACCTAATTTACGTTCTTCTTCATAGACACCATGAGCGCCAAAAAAAGCCATACCAGAAAGAATAATCTTATCTTTCATCTTAATTACCTTGAAACTTAGTTTCTAAACTTTCTTGTTGGACAAAAGCTAAAAATGCTTTTTGGTGGAATTATACTGCTCGTAAACTTATTTTGCTTGAGTACCTTGAGTGCAATTAGATATTATTGCTTTTTCTACCTTTTTTAAGAGACTAAGGGGTAAGAAAGGCTTGGTGAGATAATCAACGACTCCTTCTTTTTTAGCTCTCTTTTCATTTTCTTCTTCGGATTTAGCGGTAAGAATAATCACTGGAATTGGAGAGGTCTTTAGGCATCCCTTAAGCTTTTTACATACTTCCCATCCATCCATCACGGGCATCATAATATCTAGTAAGATAAGATCTGGCTGATCTTTATCTGCTCTTTCCAGTCCTTCTTTTCCATTAAATGTTTCTATCACCTGATAGTGGGCAATTTCAAGAAGAAGTTTGAGGACTCCAACAATATCTGGATCATCATCTATGATTAAAATCTTTTTCATTTTCTTTAGATTACTTCTTTTTTAGGTAAAGTAAAGACAAATTTACTACCCTTATCTTTTTCTGAGTTAACCTTAATAGTGCCTCCAGAATTTTCTATAATCTTTTTAACGATCGCTAACCCCAGCCCCAGTCCTTCATATTCTCTTTTATCAGACATATCTATTTGATAAAAACTTTCAAACATCTTTTCCTGACGTTCCGCAGCAATACCAATACCAGTATCTTCTACAAAACCTTGAAGATAACTACCTTTATCTATCAATCCAATTGTAACCTTATTAAAAGAATTAGCCGGCGTAAATTTTATGGCATTATCCATTAATTTGCTAAAGATTTCCTTAGCTTTCTTGCCGTTATACCTAACCAAGGGAAAGTTAGTGTCTATTTGAGCTTGGAGAATGATTTGTTTTCCTTGAGCTGCTTGAGTAAAGGTAGAGACTACTTCTTCTATTATCTTTTTAAAATTTACTACTTCTTCTTCGAGTTTATCTCCTTCTCTTTGTTCTGCCTTAGAGAAAGCTAAGATATTACCAATTAATTTCCTTAGTCTTTCAGATCTTTTCATCATGATCTTAAGACCTTCTTCTTGGGCAGAATTATACTCACCTAAGGTCTTTTGAAGAAATAAGTTAAGATAACCTATAATCACTGTTAAGGGAGTTTGTAGTTCATGGGAAACCACCGCTAAAAAGTTAGATTTAGTTTCATTGGCTATTTGTAACTGAATAGCTCTTTTTTCTAATTCCAGAGCATATTTTTTTAATTCGGTAAATAACTTAGTATTTTCTAAAGCAAGGGCTATTTCACTACTTAGAGTAGAAAGAAAGACCAATTCGTCATTACTATAAACCTTACTACTTAATTTTGATCCTAAATTTAATATACCTATTAACTTTTCTTTAAAGATAATAGGAATAGAGATGATCATTCTTAGCTTTTCGATAACATTCGTCAAAACTTCCTTGACGTCATTAAATTCTGGGTTTTCTTTGACTTCTTCTTTTAATAATTCTCTTTTTTCTTGATTAAACCAATGAACAATAGGATGATCTTCTTTGAAGACTTCTGATTTATCGTAATCTCCAAAAGTAAATTCTGGTTTATATACACCCTTAGATTGATCGAATAACATGATGGCTGCATATTGAGGATGAATAACTTTCTTAATAACATTAAGGACTAATAAAAATAGATCTTCTCGATCCAGGGTAGTGGAAATATCACTACTTACCTTCTTTAAAATTTGTTGAAGATTATGCTTTTCTCGATAAAATCTTTTATCTACCAGAAGCTGGATTTTTTCTCTGATAGGTTGAAAGATAAAGATAATAATGACGATGGTTAAAACTCGAGCGTAGAGAGTTTCAAAATGTAAAACTCCTTCAAAGATAAAGATAGCCAGTAACCAAATAGTAGTTACCAAGGTAGTTAATAAAGAATAAATTATTCCTTTTTGGATAATGAGAGAGATATCCATTAATCGATATTTAATAATCGCGTAGGTAATTATCAAAGCATAAATAATAATAGCTAAATGAGCTAAAGGATATACTTTTAGCCCCATCACTAATAAAATATTAGTGATACTACTTATAAAAATAATAAACATACCTCCAAAGACATAACTTATTCGATTCTTTTCCAATAAAGATTCAGAGATCTGATATCTTTTATACAAAAGATAGACTCCATATGAAACAAAGAAGAGGAAAGTAAGATTAAAGAAAGGGGCGGCTTTGCCAGCTACCGGTTGATAGCTGCCAAAAACAAAAATTACATCTGAAACAGTAGCCAAAGACTTTATCTGATCAGTAATATTGAAGAGTAGTCCTAAAATATAAGCGGTAGAACATATTATCTTATTTCTCTTGCTTTGATCATCAATAAGCGTTAAGACAAAATAAAAAAAGTTACCAAAGCTAAAGAAGAGTCCAAAATGAAGAATACGAACACCGGTCATAGCCATTTGTTTATCTGAAGCAATAGTCATCATAAACATACCTATACTCCAGATGACAATGGAAGCTTCAAATAAGGCAAAGGCTCTGTTTCGTTGGCTCTTAATATTTTTGCTAAGAACAAAGAGACCCAGAAGTAAATGAACAAAGCCGGCAATAAAAAGGGTTACTGTGTAAAAACCCATACCGAATTTGGATCCTCTCTAAATTTCAGTGGTGTTCTTGAATAGTTAACTTGTGTAAGATGGAGATAAATTTATTTTAAATTGCAAATCTTGATAAAAAGTTTACTTAAAAAAAGAATAATTCCAAGAAAAGAACTTACTTGGCCAATAATAAGGTAAAAAAATAAAAAAAGCAAGTAATTTGCGAGAAAAGTCAGCAATTCTAATTATGAAAATTTCTTTTTATTCTATAGGTAATTTAAGACAATATGCCCCTTTGCCAATTAGTTAATGAAGACCAATTTACTATTTAAGGAAAGGGACAAAGTGGTTAATTTGTTTTGTAAAATCTTATAATGAGAATTGCTGAAAAACATCTTGACACTATTTAAGCTATTCCCTATAATAAAAATAATAAAAGTTTTAGTTATTTTTTGCTGGTTCTCTTTAAAGGTAATGATTTTACTTACCTTCTTACATCGGGCAGACTAACTTTCTTAAACACGGAAGGTGAGCCCTGACGACTAATGGCTGACGGCTGAACGTTGGCCTTTATATTTTATTTATTTTACCAATTTTTTTGAAGATTCTAATAAAGATAATTCTTGGTAAGGAAAGTGGTAAAGAAAGGAAGTTTTAAGTGAAGAATATAGGTATACTTACTGGTGGAGGAGATGCTCCTGGCTTAAATGCAGTAATTCGAGCGGTAGTCTACAAAGCTTCTTCTTTGGGTATCTCGGTGCTTGGAATTAAAGAAGGTTGGGCTGGACTTTTAAAAGGGGAAGCCACCTTATTAAGTAAAGAAGAAGTAGCCGATATTTATAGTTTAGGAGGAACAATTATTGGAACTTCACGAACTAATCCTTATAAGATTGAAGGTGGAAGTAAAAAAGCTATAGAGAATTTTAATAAATTAGGGTTAGATGCCTTAATTGCGGCGGGAGGAGAAGATACTTTAGGAGTAGCCAACAAACTTTTTCAGGAAGGCTTAAGAGTAGTTGGGGTGCCTAAAACTATCGATAATGACCTTTCTTGTACTGACTATACATTTGGTTTTGATACCGCTGTTTCTATTGCTACGGAAGCCATTGACCGGCTACACACCACGGCTAAATCACATCGTCGCTCTTTGGTGGTAGAAATTATGGGCAGACATGCAGGTTGGATAACTTTGATGGCTGGTTTAGCAGGCGGAGCTCACTATATAATAATTCCAGAAGTACCTTTTGATATAAGTGAAGTCTGCCAATTAGTAAAAGAAAGAGTAGAAAAAGGAAAGCTTTATACCATTATTGCTGTTTCTGAAGGGGCCAGGTTTGCTACTGATCAAGAAAAAACAGGGCATTTTCTTCAAAATCAAGAATTAGATGCCTTTGGCCATGTAAGATTGGGTGGAATTGGAAAGACTTTAGAGAAGATTATCGAGAAAGAGACTAAAGTCGAGACTCGTTCTGTAGTCTTAGGTCATTTACAAAGAGGAGGTTCTCCTACTGCTTTTGATCGTAATTTAGGTACCAGATTAGGTATAAAAGCAGTGGAATTAGCCAAAGAAGGAAGATTTGGATATTTAGCTTGCCTTTACGAGAATAAGATTACCGCGATGCCCTTAAGTGAGGCGGTGGGTAAGATCAAGACAGTAGATCCAGAGTTATATGAAATAGCTAAGACATTTTTTAGTTAAGGAGGAATGATGATTTATAAGCTATACCAAAATGTTAAAGATTTAATAACTTCTACCGGCGATATCATTAAGATTTCTAAAGATGGAGTATTAATCATCTTAAACAAGCAAGTTTTTCAAAAAGATTTAATAGATAGATTGGTCTACAATCTTGTCTTTAATCATGACCAAGATGTGGTGGATTCTATTTACTGGATTATTTGGGAAGCAGCTAATATTTTAGGGATTAATTCTGCTTCTATCCAGGGCTTGTATCAAGCTAAGGGAAGAAAGGAATATGAAAAAATTACTGTCCCCGCGATAAACATTCGAGGTTTAACCTACGATGTGTCTAAAGCCCTATTTAGAGCAGCTTTTGAAAATAAAGCTTCGGCTTTTATCTTTGAAATAGCTCGTTCTGAAATGCAGTATACTCATCAAAAAGCTTCTGAATACACCGGTGTCATATTAGGAGCAGCCATTAAAGAAAGATATAAAGGTCCTGTATTTATTCAAGGTGACCACTTTCAAGTTATTGCTCGTAAATTTAAAGAAGATAAGGATAAAGAAGTAAATTTTGTTAAATTTTTAATTGAAAAAGCTATTGAAGCTGGTTTTTATAATATCGATATCGATACTTCTACTTTAGTCGATTTAAACAAAGACACCATTTCCGAACAACAAAGGTTAAATTACGAGATGGCCGCGCTTCTTACTCAATTTATTAGGAAAAATGAGCCAGATAATATTACTATCTCTATTGGAGGTGAAATTGGTGAAGTAGGTGGCCATAATTCTACTGAAGAAGAACTTCGAGCTTACTTAGAAGGATATAGAAAAAATATATCTAATGAGATGGAAGGAATAAGCAAAGTCTCTATTCAAACTGGCACTACCCATGGAGGCGTTCCTCTTCCTGATGGAACTATAGCTGAGGTAAGGTTAGATTTTGAAACCTTAAGAAGATTATCTAAGGTAGCCGTCGATGAATATAATTTAGCTGGTGCTGTTCAACATGGAGCTTCTACTCTTCCTTCAGATGCTTTTTACCGTTTTCCGGAAACCGACACGGCTGAGGTTCATTTAGCTACAGAGTTTCAAAATATGATCTACGATAGTGAGTATTTTCCTTCAGATTTAAGAGATGAAATTTATGAATATTTAAAAAATAATTGTGCTGATGAATGGAAGAATGGCTTGACCAAAGAACAATTTATCTATAAAGCTAGAAAAAAAGGTTTTGGTCCTTTTAAAGAAAAACTTTGGAATTTATCTTCAGAAGCACGAGAAAAGATTTGCCAAAGCCTGGAAGATAAATTTAGCTTTTTACTTAAAAAGCTAAATGCTACTAATACTACTGATTTTGTTAATAAATATGTCCAGTCGGTGCATGCATTAAAAGAAATTCCTTATTCTTTGATGCAGGAAGTTAGTTAATAGCCTCAAATTTTGGCGGGATGGCAGAGTGGATTAATGCGGCGGTCTTGAAAACCGTTGACGGGGTAACTCGTCCGTGGGTTCAAATCCTACTCCCGCCGCCAGAAGAAGTAAGTAGATGATACCTGCTACTTCTTACTTAATACTTAATTTTTGGAGAGGTGCCGGAGCGGCTGAACGGGGCTGCCTGCTAAGCAGTTGTAGGAGGTTGACTCCTACCGAGAGTTCGAATCTCTCCCTCTCCGCCAATTGTAAAACTGTGGGGAATTCAGTCCGCCCCACTGTTCAGCAGCAATTCTAATTATGACTCGCTAATAATGGTTAGGCAAAGTAACAATCTTGAACAGTGGGTTAAGTGCACTCCGCGCCATATTATTGATTTTATTGTGGCGGCGGTTGACCCGAAGAAAGACGAAACGATTCGTGATCCTGCTTACGGAACGGCTGGATTTTTGATTTCCGCTTATAAACATATTTTCAAACAACATGGAATCCCCCTTAATCCCCCTTTGATAAAGGGGGAAAGTAGCAAAGCCACAGGGGGATTTAAATCGCTTACTTGTTTATTTATTCCTTACCTGATTGGAGTGATAAGTATCTTG